>JABJCF010000157.1 GCA_018665625.1 Nitrospina sp.
GGGTTAATGCCTATCAGGAAACTAAAACCACGATCCCCGGGTGTTCGATTTCAGACTATTTCAGGGTTCGATGAGATAACCAAATCAGAGCCGGAAAAAAGTCTTCTTGTTTCTATTTCAAGATCGGGCGGACGAAATAACCACGGTCGATTGACAGCCAAACGCCGGGGCGGTGGACACCGCAAGCAGTATCGGATTATTGATTTCAAGCGCAATAAAGATGGTATCGAGGCAAAGGTTGTTGGGATAGAGTATGACCCCAATCGCTCTGCCCGTATCGCTCTGCTGGTTTATTCTGATGGCGAGAAGCGTTATATCATTGCTCCAGCAAAGTTGAATGTGGATGATGTTTTGATGTCGGGTGAAAAGGCCGAGATTAAAATTGGCAATTGCCTGCAGTTAAAAGATATTCCTGAGGGAACTTTGATTCACAATATAGAGATGCGACCGGGTAAAGGTGCGCAGATCGCACGCAGTGCCGGAAACGGTGTTCAGTTGATGGCGAAAGAGGGAGAATATGTCACGCTGAAATTGAAGTCAGGCGAGGTTCGTTTGATTCATAAAAATTGCCGCGCGACGATAGGTGTTGTAGGTAATTCCGATCATGAAAACGTGTCGATCGGCAAAGCCGGGCGGGTCCGTTGGATGGGTCGCCGACCGCGAGTGCGTGCTGTAGCGATGAACCCGGTAGATCACCCGATGGGTGGTGGTGAAGGTCGGTCTTCAGGTGGTCGTCACCCTTGTAGTCCCTGGGGGCAAAGTGCAAAAGGATTAAAGACAAGAAAAGTTAATAAACAATCGAACAAATTTATTCTCAGCCGTAAGAAAAGAAAATAAGCTTGCATTCGCAAGGTGAGAAAAAATTTGTCAAATTTTGAGGGTTAGGAATGGCACGATCGTTAAAAAAGGGTCCATTTGTTGATACGCATTTGATGGACCGAATCGAGGAGATGAACCGTAAGAATGAAAAGAAAATTTTCAAAACATGGTCGCGTCGCTCTACCATCACTCCGGACTTTGTGGGACATACCATTTCTGTTCACAATGGGAAAAAATTCTTCCCGGTTTTTGTGACAGAGAATATGGTGGGTCATAAATTGGGCGAGTTTTCTCCTACGCGGACTTTCAAGTCTCATGGGGGCAAAACCAAAAAGGCTGTAACTAAATAAGTGGGGGCCTCATGGGCATTCCCGGTAAAAGAATAATTTAAAAGCAACGCAAGATTCGAGGGTCAGGCCCCGCTTGTAGATTTAGAGAGACTGAAAAATCATGGAAGTAAAAGCTCTGCTCAGACATACGCGAACAGCACCTCGTAAGGCGAGGTTGATTGCAAATTTAATTCGCGGAAAAAATGTCAATGATGCAATCAACATTTTACAGTTCACCCGCAAAAGAGCGGCAGACACTTTTCAAAAACTATTGAAGTCTGCAATCGCCAACGCGGAAGAGAATCATAAGGTTCTCGATGTGGAAGATTTGTTTATAAAGAACGTAAGAGTCGATGAAGGTGCTACCTGGAAACGCCATATGCCGCGTGCTCGGGGAACATCTACAAAGATTGAGAAAAAGACCAGCCACATCACTTTGGTGTTGGAAGAAAAAGAATCTTAAGGAGAAAAAAGTGGGTCAAAAAGTTCATCCCTATGGGTTTCGGTTGGGATTCAATAAAACGTGGATCTCTAACTGGTATGCGCGAAAAGATTATTCCAGTCAGTTGGTCGAAGATATTGGTCTTAGAAAATATATTTTCAAAACATTAGCGCATGCAGGTATTTCGCGGGTAGAGATTGAGCGATCTGCTAACCGGGTGCGGATCAACATCCACACGGCGCGTCCTGGGATCATTATTGGTAAAAAAGGTCTTGAGGTCGATCGTCTTAAAGAGGAACTGCAAAAGGTTATGTCGGGCAAGCAGGTAAACCTCAATATCAAGGAAGTCCGTCGAGCTGAATTGGATGCGACCCTGATCGGACAAAATATTGCTTTGCAGTTGGAAAAGCGGGTTTCTTTTCGCCGCGCAATGAAAAAGAGTGTCGTCTCGGCGCTCCGATTCGGGGCAAAGGGAATTAAGGTTCGGGTTTCAGGAAGGTTGGGGGGAGCAGAAATTGCCCGTAGCGAATGGTATCGTGAAGGTCGAGTACCTCTGCACACTCTTCGAGCGGATATTGATTATGGAACGGCAGTTTCCAATACGACATTTGGAATTATTGGAGTGAAGGTTTGGGTATATAAGGGAGAAATTCTTCCAGATAAGAAAATGGAAAGACCGGAAGGGTTTGGATCAAAACCTTCGGAGAAGTCTAACAAACAATAAGTGTTTGTGGGAATACAAGTGAAATTGATTATTGGAGATAACGCATCATGTTGATGCCCAAAAGAGTTAAATATAGAAAACGCCATAAAGGCAGGATGCGTGGAACAGCGTATCGTGGTGGGGCGATCAGTTTTGGTACTTTCGGACTTCAAGCTTTGGAG
The DNA here is from genome assembly GCA_018665625.1 of Nitrospina sp. The sequence continues at coordinate 2,476 of JABJCF010000157.1, forward strand.
TGTGGACGCATTACCAATCGTCAGATTGAAGCTGCCCGTATCGCAATGACGCGTCACGTCAAGCGTGGAGGAAAAATTTGGTTACGAATTTTCCCTGACAAGCCAGTCTCAAAGAAACCGCTCGAAACCCGTATGGGTAAGGGTAAGGGCAATCCGGAATTTTGGGTGGCCGTGGTAAAGCCGGGGCGTATGCTCTATGAAATGGAGGGTGTCCCTGAGCCGGTTGCGAAAGAGGCGTTTCGCCTTGCGGCCCATAAATTGTCGGTTGCAACCCGATTTGTTACGAAATAATTGAAACGGTAAATAGGTAATGAAAGCACAAGAGATTAGAGAACTTTCAGAGAAAGAGCGAACAGAAAAAGTCACGGACTTGGGTCAGGAGATTTTCAACCTGAGGTTTCAGTTGGCTACCGGGAAAATTGAAAACCCGAGCCGCTTGAAAAATCTTCGTCGTGATATCGCAAGAATCAAAACCATTCAGCGGGAAGCGGGAGATGGATCAGCGCAACCTGTAGAAGAAAAAGCCGAAGAAAAGAAATAACGAAATTGGGGTGCTGAATAACCCTGAAAATCAAACTGAATAGGAAATTCCTTTGGAAAAGACTACAAGTAGAAAAACCCTGCAAGGCCATGTTGTCAGCAACAAAATGGATAAGACCGTGGTCGTGAAGGTGGAGCGAAAATTCATTCACCCCAAGTTTAAAAAAGTGGTGAAGAGCACCCGCAAATACAGTGCGCATGATGAAAAGAATGAATGTAACCCTGGAGATTTTATCAGCATTGGTGAAACGCGTCCATTGAGCAAAACCAAGCGCTGGCGGTTGTTGGAAGTTATTAAAAAAGGTGTGGAAGAGGGTAAAGCGTCATGATTCAGCTGAGAACAGTTTTAGAGGTTGCGGATAATTCTGGGGCAAAAGTGGTCCAGTGTATTAAGGTGCTGGGCGGATCACGCCGACGCTATGCGCGGATTGGCGATGTGATTGTTGTCGCGGTAAAAGAAGTGGACCCGCAGAGTACTTTGAAAAAGGGTGAAGTTAAAAAGGCGGTCGTGGTTCGCACCCGCAAAGAAATTAGAAGATCCAATGGCACCTATATCAAGTTTGATAATAATGCTGCGGTCTTGATTGGGGATGGAAAAGACCCTGTGGGAACGCGTATTTTTGGTCCTGTTGCCAGGGAATTGCGTGCCAAGCGATATATGAAAATTCTTTCTCTTGCTCCGGAGGTGCTCTAATGAAAAAGGCATCTTACAAATTGCACCTTAAAAAGGACGATATCGTTCAGGTCATTGCCGGAAAAGAAAAAGGCAAGAAGGGGAAAATTCTTGCAATCTTCCCAGCGCGAGATCGATTGTCTATTGAGAAATTAAATATGGTGAAACGTCATACGAAGGGCGATGGTAAATCCAAGCAATCGGCCATCGTGGAGAAAGAAGGAACAATTCATATCTCCAATGTTTTACTGGTAAGTGACAAGGTTGGTAAAGGTGTTCGGACAAAATTAAAAAAACTGGCTGATGGCAAACGAGTTCGCGTTTGTTCAAAAACCGGAGATGTGTTGGATAAGGTATAGAATGGCAAACTTTAAGAAAGCTTATTTAGAAAAACATAAAGCGGTTATCCAGAAGGACCTGGGCTTGAAAAATGTTATGGAGATCCCCAAGATGGAAAAGATCACCATTAATATGGGGCTGGGTGAAGCGCTGCAGAACTCTAAACTGATAGAATCTGGGATTGAGCAGTTGAAAGTTATTTCCGGTCAGTTGCCGATTGTAACTAAGGCTAAAAAATCCATCTCCAATTTTAAATTGCGTGAAGGGGTTCCGATTGGTTTGAAAGTCACGATGCGTGGCATTCGTATGTATGAATTTTGGGAAAGACTGGTTTGTTTTGCGCTCCCTCGGGTGCGTGACTTCAAAGGGTTGCCTCCAAAAGCATTTGATGGTCGCGGAAACTATACGATAGGATTGAAAGAGCAGTTGATATTTCCTGAAATCGATTTCGACAAAATTGAAAAGATCAAGGGAATGAATATTACTATCACTACAACTGCTAAAAATGATGAACAAGGCAGATGTTTGCTGACCCATATGGGGCTTCCCCTAAGAAAGTAAGTTATGGCAAGAAAAGCATTAATAGCGAAACAGAAAAGACAACCCAAGTTTGCTGTGCGCGGATACAGTAGGTGCAACATCTGTGGACGGCCAAGAGCCTTTCTTAGAAAATTTGGCATGTGCCGTATTTGTTTTCGTGAAAGAGCATTGCGGGGAGAAATTCCTGGTGTAACCAAGGCCAGTTGGTAATTGAAATTTTTTTTTGGAGTACCGTTGTAAAATGATGACCGATCCTATAGCCGATTTGTTTACCCGTATCCGAAACGGGCAAATGGTGCGACACCCGCGGGTAGATGTTCCCGGGTCTAAAATGAAAACACGGATTGTGGAAATTTTGAAAGATGAAGGTTATATCAAAAATTTCCGACACTACGAGGATGATAAGCAGGGAATTCTCAGAGTTTATTTGAAATACCATAACGAAGAGCCTGTTATTCGCGGAATAAAAAGAGTTAGTAAGCCGGGGCGAAGGCAATATGTTAAGCGCGATACAATTCCTAAGGTTCTAAACGGATTGGGCTTGGCGATTCTTTCGACTTCGTCGGGAGTCTTCACAGGCGAACAATGCCGGGAAAAAGGTGTTGGCGGTGAAGTTCTTGGGCATGTCTGGTAAAAATTAATTTATTTCCTCTGATGGAAAGTTATAAATACCTGGGTTGATCCCCGGAAGTAATGGATAAATAAGAAATGTCTCGAATAGGAAAACAGCCAGTTCCCGTACCTTCAGGGGTAGAGCTCAAGATCAACGGAAGCACCGTTGATGTTAAGGGCCCAAAAGGTCAATTGACCCGACAAATGCATCCGAACATGAAAATCGAGTTCAAGGATAATGAAGTTACGGTAACTCGCCCGACGGATGGCAGATTGGACCGCTCTCTTCATGGTCTAACGCGAACTTTGATTAACAATATGGTGCTTGGGGTTACTACAGGTTACTCGAAGCAACTCAATATTGTGGGTGTGGGTTATAAAGTGGCATTGAAGGGCAAAGATTTGGAATTGAATCTGGGTCACTCACACGCAATTAAATATCCGGCTCCAAAAGGAATCGAATTTGAGATAGATGGGAAAAAGAACACCATAGTCATTAAGGGAGTCAATAAAGAAGTGGTGGGTCAAACGGCTGCTGAAATTCGTAGCTTTCGCCCCCCTGAGCCCTACAAGGGAAAAGGTGTTATGTATTCCACTGAAAGAATTATTCGCAAAGCTGGTAAGGCTGCAGCAGGAAAAGGAGCATAAAATGAAAACTCTAGAGCGTGAACGCCTGCGGCTTGCAAGGAAAAAAAGAGTCAAGCTAAAGGTGCAAAAGCAAAAAAGCAGAAACCGTTTGACGGTGTTCCGCAGCAGCAAACATATTTATGCGCAAATCGTTGATGACAGCGAAGGTAAAACTTTAGTTTCCGGCTCGTCCCTGACAAAAGGGTTCAGAGAGCAGATGAAAACTGGCGGAAATTTGAAAGCTGCGGCTTTGGTCGGTTCCATGATTGGTGAGCAAGCGGCTGCAAAAGGAATTACCGAGGTCTATTGCGATAGAAACGGTTTTCATTATTCTGGAAGAGTAAAAGCCCTTGCCGATGCGGTTCGGGAAAAAGGAATTAAATTTTAATCTAAATTGAGTAGGAGGAAGGTTTGCGACAAAAGCAACCGGAAAACCCAACAGATTTTGTTGATAAAGTGGTCAAGATCAACCGTGTCGCCAAAGTTGTAAAAGGTGGTCGTCGGTTCAGCTTCAGTGCATTGGTTGTTGTCGGTAATCGCGATGGCAAGGTGGGCTGGGGTTTGGGGAAAGCCAACGAAGTGCCAGAAGCAATTCGCAAAGGGGTTGAAAAGGCTAAGAAAAGTCTGGTACCGGTCAGTCTCGAAGGTTCTTCTATTCCGCACGAAGTAATTGGTGCGTATGGTTCAGGTAGGGTAATGCTAAAGCCAGCATCCAGAGGAACGGGATTGATCGCAGGTGGAGCGGTTAGAGCGGTTTTGGAGGCTGCAGGTGTTCGCGATATCCTTACGAAATGTTTACGCACGAATAATCCGCACAATGTTGTTAAAGCTACAATTCAGGGTTTAATGGACCTCCGCAGCGCGAAAGATTGTGCGCGGGCAAGAGGCAAACAAGTAGGTTGATTGAGGAAAAGGCATGTTGGAATTATCTAATTTAAAAGGTCCGGCGGGTGGCAGGAAAAACCGAAAACGGGTCGGCCGAGGTATAGGCTCTGGAACAGGAAAAACTTCTGGCAAGGGTCAAAAAGGACAGAACAGTCGTTCTGGTGGAGGAGTTCGCCCCTGGTTTGAGGGTGGGCAGATGCCACTGCAAAGAAGATTGCCGAAGCGCGGGTTCACGAATATTTTCAAAAAGCATTACGAAATTGTGAATGTAGAGCAGTTGGCTCGATGTGCTGGTGTTGACCCAGTCACCCCTGAAGTGATGAAGGAAAAAGGCTTGATCAAAAAAGTTGGAGCCGTAAAAATCCTTGGAGTGGGCGAGCTTAAAGAATCGCTGAACGTTCATGCGCACAAGTTTAGTGGAACCGCCCAGGCGAAAATCGAGAAGTCCGGGGGAAAGGCTGTAAACCTCTAAATGGCCGCAGAAAGTTTTGGTAATGTATTTCGGGTTCCTGAGCTAAAAAAGAAAATTCTTTTTACTCTGGCGCTGTTGGTGGTTTATCGGATTGGTGCTCATATACCTACTCCGGGCATCAACTCTGTGGCTTTGGCAGAATTATTTGCAAGAGCTCAAGGAACCATTCTTGGTTTTTTCGATATGTTTTCCGGTGGAGCTTTAAGCCGGTTGACAATATTTGCATTGGGCATCATGCCCTATATCAGCGCATCTATTATATTGCAGCTGATGACCATTGTTTCGCCCTACTTGGCAAGATTAAAAAAAGAAGGGGAGCAAGGGCAAAAGAAGATTACTCAGTACACTCGTTATGGAACGGTGTTTTTGAGTACGATTCAAGGATCAGGAATCGCGGTAGGGTTGGAAGCGATGAAGAGTCCCGGGGGAATGGCAATTGTTCCGGAGCCAGGTTGGTCGTTCAGGCTGATGACAATTCTCACTTTGACTGCAGGGACCTCATTCTTGATGTGGCTGGGCGAGCAGATTACTGAGCGGGGAATTGGTAATGGTATTTCCCTGATCATTTTTGCGGGAATTGTTGCAGGAACCCCGGCGGCAATTTTTCAGTCTTTAGATTTAATGGGTACAGGTGAAATGTCTGTGCTCGTCATGCTTTTCCTTCTTGTTTTTATGATATTTGTGGTGGGAGCCATCGTATTCACAGAAGGAGGGCAGCGTCGGATACCCATCCAATATGCGAAACGGGTGGTGGGAAGAAAAATGATGGGAGGGCAGTCAACGCATCTGCCTTTGAAAGTGAATACGTCGGGTGTTATACCCCCAATTTTTGCTTCCTCTATCATTATGTTTCCAGCGACGATAGCGCAATTTATAAGTCATCCTTGGATGCAGTCGGTTTCAGCGGCACTGACACCGGGGACGATTATTTATAGTTTGATTTTTATCGGTGCGATATTTTTCTTTTGTTATTTTTACACGGCAGTTATTTTTAACCCTGTCGATGTTGCCGACAATATGAAAAAGCACGGCGGTTATGTGCCTGGAATTCGGCCGGGAAACAAAACGTCTGAATATATTGACACGATTCTCTCAAGGCTCACGTTTTATGGCGGAATGTATTTGTCTTTAGTCTGTATTTTGCCGGATTATTTGATAAAATACTTTAACATCCCCTTTTATTTCGGCGGAACGAGCTTATTGATTGTGGTGGGGGTATCCTTGGATACTATGCAACAAATCGAGTCCCATCTGGTTATGAGAAATTATGACGGTTTTGTGAAAAAGGGGCGTTTAAAAAGCCGAAGAGGCTGATTGATGAGATTGATTCTTTTAGGGCCACCTGGTGCTGGTAAGGGCACTCAGGCAAAAATGCTGAAAGAAAAATTTCAGATTCCGCAAATTTCCACTGGCGATATTCTGCGGCAAGCAGTTA
>JABJCF010000158.1 GCA_018665625.1 Nitrospina sp.
ATTCTTCAGGCTCTTCAATTATGGTTTTCGCTTCCTGCACCCCTTCCGGTTCTACTAATGTAACGCTACCAGATATTTTAGCGGGATAATCGGAAGCTATCACCTCCATTACTGGCGCCGTTTCCGAACCGCTGACATGTTCAGGCTCTTCATTAGAAGGTGATGGAATTGTTTCCTTAACAGGTTTTTTTTCTAGAACAGGAATTTTTATTTCAGGAGCAATGTATTTTTCTTTTGGTTGAGAGAGCCGTTTTTCAGAAGGGCGAGGACCAGGTACCCATTTGGCGAACTGTTGTTCTAGTGGTTTTATAATCGGCTCAACCCATTCCCTGATTTGCTGTGGAACCTGATTGGTGTAGTAAAGGTAACCACTTCCCCCAGTTAAAAGCAAAAGGATGAAAATAAAAAATCCACAGCCGCTGCCCTTTTTCTTTTCCGGAGGAAGAACTTCACCATCGTGCTCTTCAAATTGCGGATCGTCTTCGGTCGAATCGGAAGGAGTATTTTCAGAAGCTTCTTCCTCATTATTAGAAGCTACTTTTTCATCTTCAGGAATCTCTGAGTCTTCCGGTTTTTCCGATTCTGTATTTTCTTGCATAAAGGGAGTTTTCTGCCCAATAGGAGATAGTTAGACAAGCTGTGTCTAGAAGCACTATTACAATAGTCCGATCAAAACCGCTACGACCTATTACCCACTGCGGTACGCCGCCCACAGTGTGGGGGGATCAATTATAGTTAAAAGCTAAACAATATCAGAAAGCTTGACGGGTATCGACCCTTTGCCTCCACGGCTAGTGGTTAGTGGATGATTTTGTTTAATGGGTATTCCACAATGTCTTCTGCGCCGGCTTTTTTAAGTTCCGGAACGATATCCCGCACCAGTTTTTCTTCGAGAATCACATTAATGGCAACCCACTCTGAGTCACTCAATTGAGAGACCGTTGGCTTTTTACCCGGAGGAAAAATTTTGACGATCTCGTCCAGCTTGTTTTTCGGCGCATTGAGCATCAAACCTACCTTGCCGTTAGCAGCCATGGCTCCTTGCAGCATCAATACCAGGCGGTCTACTTTATCGCGTTTCCATGAATCCTGGCTTGCAGCTTTATTCATTATGAAGCGCGTCGTAGATTCCATCAATGTGTCGACAATTCTCAAATTGTTCGCTTTGAGGGAAGACCCGGTTTCTGTAACTTCAACAATGGCATCGACCAACTTAGGCGCCTTTACTTCTGTAGCACCCCAGGAGAATTCTACATTGGCCGTAACTCCATGCCCTTTCAGCCAATCTGTTGTGAGATTCACCACTTCCGTTGCAATGCGCTTTCCCTGTAGGTCTTTTGCTGATTGAATAGAGGAATCGTTGGGTACGGCAAGGACCCAGCGAACAGGCCTTGCAGAAACTTTTGAATAAACCAGTGGGGCAATTTCTTCTACATCTGCGCGGTTTTCCATAATCCAGTCTTTGCCGGTAAGCCCTGCATCGAGAACCCCGTCTGCCACATAACGGGCAATTTCCTGTGCGCGTATTAACATGCACTCAATTTCGACATCATCAATGCTGGGGAAGTAGGACCTACTTTGGATCCTAATGTTGTATCCTGCCCGAGCAAAAAGTTTAACTGTAGCTTCTTCCAGACTGCCTTTGGGAATTCCTAGTTTTAATACATTGCCGCTCATGGGTTAACTTCTTTCTTCTTAATTGGATTAAAAATTGTTATTTTTTATAAACTTTTTCAGGATCGAAGACCTTTTCTTCGATAATTTTAACGTCTCCATCAATTTTTCTAAAGAAGCAACTGGTATAACCTTTATGACACGCGGCTTTACCTACCTGTTCAACCTTCAATAGAACGGTATCGTCATCACAATCGACAAATACTTCTTTAACGATTTGAACGTTGCCGCTTTCCTCCCCTTTCATCCATTGTTTGTCCCGAGATCGGCTGTAGAACCATGCTTTTCCGGTTTCCAGGGTTTTCTCCCAGGCAATGGTGTTCATATAGGCGAGCATTAATACTTTTCCCGTTTCCGCGTCTTGAATTATTGCGGGAACCAAGCCTCCCATTTTATCAAAATCCAGTTCCATACAATTGCCCCTTTAGCTAAAACAATTTACAAATTAATAGAATATTGCCGGTCATGTCAGTCGTCCATCCAGCAAAACGGCAGATTCGCCCAAGCATTGAGCGAAACTTGGGAATCTAAAATATAATTGATTTTCTGTCAACCTTATAATAGCCTGTTTGTTATCGAATTAGTTCTTTTTGTTGGTTTTTTTTAATCAATTTCTATAGCGTTTAGCGTGTTAATTTCATATTTTTTAAGGGTTAACGCTATTCCAAAAATATAAGGGAGCCCAATGCCATCTATCACCCATTTTGAGATTTATAAACCCGCAGAGCCCTGTAGTTTGTCAGGCGACAAATTGCGGGAAACCATGGAAAAAGTTGTTGAAGAAACCTTAAGTGAAGACGGTAAAGAGTTGAACCTGAAAGGTTATTGCGTTGGCCCAAATGGAATGACCATCATTACTCGCGATGAACGTGTGGCGAAAGTGCGTCGACTTAATCTGGGAGGAAACCGAATAGGGGACGATGGGGTCAAGATGTTGGCAGAATCTGATCTGTTTTCCAAGGTCAATTGGATAGAATTAGGCGGTAATGATATTGGCCCAGAAGGGATTCGTCATCTTATTCGATCCAAAATTTTTAAGAAGGTAAAGTCCCTCAACTTGTACCGAAACTGTATTAAAAATGAAGGTGCCATTATAATGGCAAAGGACAATGAGCTAGATAAAATTGAAGACTTGGATCTGGCTCAGAACGAAATTGGCGATGAGGGAATTCTTGCATTGGCTGTTTCAAAAAAGTTTCCTGAGCTCGTAAGTATTGCTCTGGATAATAATTTTGCTTCCACCGAAGGGAAAGAAGAAGCCAAAGTAGGAAGTAATTTTAAAAAACTTCAATCCTTAAACTTATAATTTCAAACATGCCAGAGCCGTCCAATCAAAAATATGGCAAAGGATATTTCCTGATTGCCAACCCGGTATTGCCAGACCCAAACTTCTCTCGCACGGTGGTTCTCTTATGTAATCACGATGAGGAAGGCTCTTTTGGGTTAGTGATAAATCGTTCCGCCCCTATAAACTCGGAAGAGGTCTTTGCTGAAATGGGGATGTCAGGATTCCCCTCAGGAAAAATTTATGTCGGTGGACCCGTCTCTCCCTCACAAGTCTTTTATTTGTGCCGGTCGGAAGAACCCATGCCAGAACTTGAAACTATTTGCGATGGCGTCTATCTGGGGATGAGTTGGGAATTGCTCGAAAATATAATGACGCGATTGAAGAATCCGGAAAAAAATATACGATTTTATTTGGGTTACTCCGGTTGGGGGGGAGGGCAACTGGCTGGAGAAATGACACAACTTAGCTGGCTGACTTCTGAAGCTTGTGGCGAATTTATTTTCCAGGACAATGAAGACGGTATCTGGGCAAATGTAGTGCGGTCTCTCGGAAAGGATTACGAATATCTCACTCAAGCTCCCGTAAACCCACAATGGAACTAGCCACCAGCATGACGCTGGACTCTTTGTATCAACCTCCGGCTAGCCAACAAATATATAAATCTTCACCTTCTCCGCAGTATTGCGGGCTTCCTATAGAAGAATACTTTGCTACGCGTTTTTCGTATCAGTCTCTGCAAGAATGGATCGCTCAAATACAAAATGGAAATATTTCGGTTAATGGTGTGAAGGCCCAAACAGGTTACATTTTGCAAGAAGGCGATTGCATTATTACCCACGCCGGTGTGCGTCAGGAACCTCCTGCGAATCGTCAGTTGAAGGTTGTCTATCAGGATACTCATATAAGGGTTTTCAATAAGCCCGCCCCGATTCCTGTTCACCCCAGTGGACGTTATTTTCAAAACAGCATGACAGAAGTTTTGAAAAAGTCATACCCAGAAGAAGTTCCTCGACCCGTGCAACGATTAGATGCAACGACAACAGGGGTGATCGTATTTGCAAAAACTCGACAGGCAGCTGGCATTCTTATGGAAGAGTTTAAGAGCCATCGAATAAAAAAGGAATATCTTGCTTTAGTGGAAGGTGAACCAAAGGAAGAAAATTTTTGCATTGATGCGCCCATTGGTGTTTTAAACGGATCGCATAGGGGTGTCGGAGACCAGATAAAAAATGCAAAATCAGCTAAAACAAATGTTCAATGGCTGGCTTCAAAAAATGGATATTCGCTCTTAAAAGTTGTTCCTCTTTCAGGAAGAACAAATCAAATTCGAGTTCATCTTTCAAGTTATGGCCTGCCCATTTATAACGATCAGGTTTATGGACAAGGAAGTAAAGACAACTATCAATATGGTTTGCATGCCTGGGGCCTCGAATTTCAGCTCTTGGATCGGACTATGGAATTCCGCGTGGAACCCCCGTCCCATTTTGAACCCTTATTAAAAGCAGCAAAAAACAAATGAACTCTTTAGCAACTCCTGTTTATGAGAATCCAGCTCAAGAGACCAAGGGCCTCTTTGCCAGAGCTCGAAATTCTTTTTGGTTGGCTCCTATGGCAGGCATCACCGATGTTTGTTTCCGAAAACTAATGGATGAAATGAATGCCGGGGTTTTAATATCAGAATTGGTTTCTGCAAAAGGGCTTTTCTACAACTCTGAAAAAACCAAAAAAATGATGCGGGTGCATGAAGGTTGTAAGTCTATTACGGGTATTCAGTTGTTCGGGGAATCTGCGGAAGATATTGTGCGCGCGTCTGAACTTGTAGAATCCACAGGTGCCGATTTTATTGATATCAACCTGGGGTGTCCTGTTAAAAAAGTTGTAAAGAAAGGTTGTGGTGCAGCTCTGCTAAGGGACCCTGCCCATTTGGAAAAATATCTTTCCATTATTAAAAAAGGGATTCGACTTCCGCTCACAGTAAAAATGCGTACCGGCTGGAATGAAGAAGAGCTTACGATTCACGAATGCGTCAAAGCCGCCTACAATTCTGGATGCGAATGGGTGGCGATTCACGGGCGCACCCGCGCACAAGGTTATGATGGAAAAGCCAATTGGGATCTAATGGCTCAAGTAAAAGAGCGAGCCAAGCTGCCTATCATTGGTAATGGAGACATTCGTAGCGCCGACCAGGCAAAGAAAAGGTTGCAAGAATCAAACGTCGACGCGGTTATGATAGGTCGAGGGGCTTTGCGAAACCCTGGAATTTTTAATGAATGCATTGGTGTGAACAACGATAATTCTTGCTTGAACATTATTCGTTATTATAGAGAAAGTTTGGATGAATATTACGACGCGCGTTTTTCACTCATCCTCTTGCGAAAATTCTCAGCCTGGCTTGCGTTCGGAAACTCGGGGGCCGCAAAATTCCGAAAGAATATGTTTGAGTGCGTTTCCACCGCAGAAGTGATGGAAAGGGTGGAAGAATTTTTCCAAAACGAGCAACCTCTCCGATTCAATGACAACGAAGAGTTTATGATGGGCGGTCACGGCTAGCGGCGACCCGCCGCGGGAAATGGGTCAGTACGTTTCATAACGAACTATTACAATCTTGCTTCTAAAATTAGTTTTTTTATTCCTCTTACCTCCTACAGAATTGGCGGCAATTAGTGAAAGAAAGAGAACCCAAAACATTTAAAAAAACTCATTCCGATCGGGATCGAGCGAAACACAAAAAGCAGGAAGAGTTTACTCTTTATGGTTGGAACGCCTGCATGGCTGCTTTTAAAAAGCGTCCTGAAAGCTTGTTGCGGCTTTTTTTCAGTCGAACCCGTGCTTCGCAGTTAAAAGAAGCTAAAGCCTGGTGCGCTGAAAAGAAACTTCCGTTTCGTCAATTGGATCAGGAGTCATTAAATAAAGTGGCATCAGGAACTCATCATGAGGGAATAGTCATGGTGGTTCGCCCTCGCCCCTGTGACTCGGTGCATAAACTGATTCGCAGCAGCATTCCTGAAAACGGATTGATAGTCGCGCTTGATGGAATTGACAACCCTCACAATCAAGGCGCAATTCTAAGAAGTTGCGCTTATTTTGCAATCAAAGGTTTGGTCGTTCCGGGTTCTGGAATGGTGACGGGCATTACCTCTTCGGCTGCAAGAATGGCTGAAGGAGGTTGGGAGTCGGTCCCGGTTTATAACAGTAGCGACTTGTCTTCTTCCCTTAGGGATTGCCGGGAACAAGGGTGGTGGGTGATTGGCGCCGATCCAAATGCGAAAGAATCTTTAAGCTCGGCAAAAATTAAATTTCCTGCGGTTCTCGTTTTAGGAAATGAACAAGAAGGAATTTCTGACAGGGTCAAACGGCGCTGCGACACACTCGTTTCAATTCCAGGGACGGGAGAGTTACAATCCTTAAACGTTTCGGTCGCGGCAGGCATAATGTTGGCAGAACTTGATCAACGCCGAAAAGGTGGCAAAAAGTCTGCAAAATCTAAATGACATTTTTTGCGAAACTGCATCCTTTAATCGTTCACTTTCCCGTTGCGTTATTGACCAGCGGAGTGGTGTTTGAAATTTATGGCAGCTTGAAGAAAGATGAAGTTGTTGAAACCGCAGGCCGCTTCAATACACGTTTGGGGTTCTGGTGCATCTTCCCTGTTTTGCTGGTAGGTTTTTTGGGAATGTTGAGTCTGAACAACACAGAAAAATTTAAAGACTACCTTGCCAATCACCTGAGTTTTGCTTTTCTCACTGCCGGAGCGTTCATTGTCGCAATGGTGGTTTCCCGCTACATCCCAAACAAATTCGGCCGTGTGGTATATTTTCTGGTTCTTGCTGCGGGTCTCTTTGGTGTGCTTAATACCGGTTATTACGGCGGCGAACTCGTCCACCGATTCGACGTTCCCCACTCGGCGTGGAGCCCATAGGTCACACCCGTAAATTTAAGACAGAACCAGAAACGCCTTTTTCTCTAGTTTGGTTATACCCCCCTTCCTCCCCTGTAAGGGGCGCCTAGTAGACCAACAGGTATCCCGTAAAAAGGCAAATGCACATGGTGACTAACCCGACCGTATAAAATCCCACTGCGGTTCTGGAATAAGAGTTGGTGTAAGAATAGCCGACAGCAAAACCATAAATGACAGTGAACAAAAAGGAGTAGCCCTGATGCCCTTCTATATCAACCGTTGAGAGAAGGTGGATATCGACAGACATCATTCCCGAAAAACTGGCGACCACCGAAGCCATTAATCCCAAACTTAAATTAAAACTCGCGGCAGAACCCAGTTTAGGGTCGTCTCTCTTTTTGGCTAGAAAAAGTAATGCCAACCCCGCAACAAACAAAGCAGGGGGAAAATGCGAAATGAAAGGATGAAATGAAACCGAACTTACCATACTACTCCGCGTAGGGCGTAAAGGTCAGAGCCCTAGTAGCAGGCTAAAATTTGAGGGCATATTAACAAGATATTTATCTCGTGCGGGGAAATTAAAAACTAAATCTAGAAGCTTGATGATAATGTTTCGCCAAAAGAGAATAGACCTTTTAGCCACAGGGCTTGCCCTGTTAGTCTTTTTTGATATCGCCGGAGATATCGAGATCCATTTCAGAGAGGTTGACGTCGACATCTACTTTTGTGGCTGAACTAATATCTTGTTCCAGGCCATCCATATTAACAGATTGTTTGAGGCCTTCGGCTTCATCCATAACTTCCTGTTTCAATCCGCTGAAAGTTTTCTGGAACTCTCCCCAGCCTTTTCCTATCGCTTTTGCAAGTTTAGGCAGGTTTTGCGGGCCAATCACCACCACGGCGATTCCCATAATTATCATCAGTTCAAAAAATCCGATATCAAACATTCAAGTGCTCCTTAAGTCCCACAAATGGGTTTTACTCTCTGGGCTAAGTTATGCCCCTAAAATAAACTTTTTGGTATGGTACTTCATCCCCATGTAGCGGGATCGGTTTTATTTCCGGTAGAACTACTTTAACAGAATTGGAGTCCATTTTCATCTGCTCAGGGGTAATTATTTTGCAGTTCCTTGGCCGAAGGTCTTGAAAAATCAGTCTATTAAGGTAGACTGAGAGGAAGTATATGAAAATAGTACGTGGAACCAAAAATATTACCGGCCCTTTTCCCTACCCAGTGGTGACTCTGGGCAATTTTGATGGGGTGCATGTGGGCCACCAGATTCTTTTCAGGAAAGCGGCCGAAATTGCCCGAGAAAAAGGCGGTACCTCGATAGCGTTTACGTTCGAGCCGCATCCCTTAAAAATCATTGCGCCCGAAAAAGTTCCTCCACTGCTAACGCATTTCCATAAAAAAATGGAACTCATAGAAACATGCAATATCGACCAAGTCATTTGCGCCGACTTCACACGTCAGTTTGCTGACCAGCGGCCACGGGACTTTTCAAAAAATATTCTTAGCGAAAAAATTGGCGTCAAGGAAATGGTGGTAGGGTTCGACTACGCCTTTGGCCGGGGCCGTGAGGGAACCATCCCCTACCTGAAAAAAATGGGGGAAGAATTCGGCTTCCTCGTTCATGTGGTGGAACCGTTCCAACTCGATGGGTTGACCGTCAGCAGCTCGCATGTGCGCGAAGTTATTGAATCGGGAAATATGGAATCGGCGCGAAAATTTCTAGGCCGTCATTACTCTATTGTTGGGCCTGTCGTTGCCGGATATAAAACGGGACAGGCTATCGGGTTCCCCACCGCCAATATCGACACCAGCAAAGTGCAGATTCCCGGAAACGGGGTCTATGCCGTGCACATGATCTACCAGAAACAGTCTTACGATGCGGTGGCAAATATCGGGTTTAACCCCACCTTCAATCGCGACAGATTGAGCGTAGAAGTGCATATTTTCGACTTTAATCAGGTAATTTACGGCAATGAGGTCGAAATTGAGTTCATTTCCCGCATTCGCAGCGAAATAGAGTTCAAGTCAAAAGAAGATTTGGTCGTTCAGATTGAAAAGGACATCGAAAAAGCCAAAAATATACTTAAGGAAACAAATTGAAAAAAGCCCGACAATCAATAATAGGCCTGGCGATCGCTTTCGGCGCGCTTTACTACACCCTGCGAAACATTTCGTTTGATGAACTGGCAGAGTCACTAAAAAATGCAGAGCTGATATACACCCTGCCGGGACTGCTATTCATCATCCTCAGTTATGTGACCCGAGCCTATCGCTGGCAAATATTATTACGACCGTTTAAGGAAATTCCGGTAAAAGAAATTTATTCGCCATTGATGATCGGGTTCATGGGCAACATACTGCCAGCGCGAGCCGGGGAGTTTTTGCGGGCTTATCTGATCGGTAAAAAAAATAACATCACCTTTTCAGGGGCGTTTTCAACCATCATCGTCGAACGCCTGTTTGACCTCGTTTGTCTGATGAGTTTGTTCGTTTGGGTCTTCGTGTTTAATGCAGAAGTGTTTGACCCTAACCTGACCTTTTCAGGCCTTTCAGTGCAAACCATAGCACTAGGGTTCGGTCGCTTTTGCGCCGTCGTCGTCTGCGCGTTGTTGATATTCATGTTCCTGCTGGCGTGGCAGGAAGAAAAAGTCAAAATGTGGATAACCTGGCTCATTCGACCTCTGCCCGATAAATGGAAAGAAAAAATATTGTTCATGGTCGGCGAGTTTGCACTGGGCTGCCAGATCGTTAAAGATAAAAGCGCATTGACGAAAACCATACTGTACTCAATTTTGACATGGGCCTTAATCGTTGCGACTTACTATCCCTTTTATTATGCGTTCGACCTGCAAACCAAATCACTCAGCTCAATTTTAATAGTGACCGTCATGGTTTGCATTTTCATCACCGCGTTACCCACCCCGGCATTTTTGGGGTCGTACAATGCTGGCGTGCTTATAGCGCTGCACGAAATAATGGGCGAA
>JABJCF010000159.1 GCA_018665625.1 Nitrospina sp.
CTGACAATTGTTGAAAGGGTTATTAAATCCCCCTCACCTCAATCCTCTCCCTCGTGGGGGAGAGGCAGCAAAAAGTTCCTTCTCCCCTGGAGGGAGAAGGTTAGGATGAGGGGCATAATAAGTTTTTCTTCTAGCCTGTGTTGTGTCTAGCCCATTTGACAGGAAAAAGGAGAGATAAAAATGGGAATTAATGCAATGGTAGCTTTTGCGTTGCCACGTGCTGAGGGATCTTAAAAAATACCTAAGGGTTCTGAATGGAAAGAGGGGGGAACCGGTCAGCCTATTGGCTAGTCGGCGATGGCGGCTTTGACGGTGATGTCGCCGTATACTTTTATTCGACAGCCGAGTTTTTGATGGTCTTCGAGTTTGTGGATTTTTTCGAAGAAAGTGCGCCCGTTGACATTTTCCATGGGTTCAACTTCTACCACGCATTTGGCGCATAAGCCTGTGCCTCGGCAATTGAGGAATTTGTTGAGGCCTTTATAAACCTCTGCATCGTTATAAAGAGCTGCCTGCCGCAAATTGGCACCATAACCCGCCTTAAACTCGTATGTTTCATCGGTTTCGGTGTTGATGACTTTAATCTTTGGCATGTTAAACCCTTTACTTAATTGTTTCTAGAGAGCGTTATTAATGCCCGAATCACCGGGCAATGTCAATCCCAATCTATTTGGTGCTGTTAGGCCTTTGGGAACAATTAGATAGAGTAATTGTGCCCCATCAAAATCTTCTTTTCTTTCAGGTAGTTCTGGATTTTAGTCGATGCCTCTTTTACATTTTGGGCTTCATCCAAAGAAAGTAAAATATCCGGTTCGCCTGCGGGTTTTGAACTGACTTGAATTTCTATTACCTGATAAGGATTCGCAAGAAGTTTTAGGTCTTGTTGGTCTTCCCTGTGAAAAGCGTTTGAAGTTGAAATCACCACATGCCCGGCATCGAGAAACAATTTGGCTACTTCTCCCAGCCGTCTGGCTGATTCTTCTTCGACTATTCCTTCAGGTTGATTCAAATCTGCGGAGACTCCCAAATTTACATTTCTTCGATCCAGTAGATAACTTTGGAAATTGTTTTGAAAAAGATTGTGCTCCAGTGTTCTTGCTAATGGACCTTTGCCTGAACCCGGATCTCCTGTAATAAGAATCAATGCGGCACGATGTCCGTTGCGATAGGCGCGCTCTTCGGGTTTGATATCGCTTTTGATCCAATTGAAATCACGGGTACGGACCTCGTCTCTCAGCTTGTCTTCTTTGGTGGTCGGTGTATAGGTGGTGATGATTCCGCCACCGCAGACATCGTATTCATCCACCAAGACGAATCGTCCTGTAGTCGCAATAGACCCGAAAAGATCGAAAGCCACCGGGGACCGGGTTTTCAGTGTCAATTCCGCAACATCATTTTTTGCGATGTAGTCTTGCTTGCTGAGCGTTTCCAGAGTGGAGGCATCAATGGCCTTTTTAAATTCATGGACTTCGCATTCCACTTCCTGCGTGTTTAATTTAATAGTAAATTTTCGTCCCTTTTCCAGTTTTCGTTTTCCCATCCAAAACACATTTGCATCGAAAGTTGTGGAGACGATGGGTAACTCATCCATCAGGGTGCAAACATCTCCACGCTCGACAAAAATTTGTTCGTCCAATGTGAACCCAATGGAATCCGAAGAGGTTGCTACGGTGGGTTGTTCGGGAACACTCCAAGCTTCGATAGATTTAACTATGGCTTTTTTGTTCGAGGGAGAAAAAATAACACGATCACCTACTTTGAGTTTTCCTGATTCCACGCGGCCGGCGATGATTCTACGTTCGTCAAACTTATAAACGTCTTGCACTGGAAAACGGAAGGGAAGATGGTCGGGCCGTGGTTTTTTCTCGAATTGATCCAGCATGTTTAAAACTGTCGGTCCCTTGTACCAGGGCATTTCGTCTTTTAGTTCGGCAATATTGGTTCCCAGCTTTGCAGAAACCGGAATGAACTCTCGCGCTTCAACTCCTAACGATTCCAGAAAGTTTGTGTATTCCGTTTTAATTTTGGAGTAAACATTTTTATCGTATCCTACGAGATCCATTTTGTTGATGACCACCGCCACCTGAGTCAGGCCCAATAGTTTAAGAATGTAACCGTGGCGGCGAGATTGTTCCTGAACGCCTTCTTTAGCATCAATGAGGAGGAGGGCTGCCTCTGCGTCAGCGGCACCGGTTACCATATTTTTCAAAAATTCTTTATGGCCGGGCGCATCGATGATGACGTATTTTCTTTTTGGGGTATCAAAGAAGATTTGCGAGGTATCGATGGTGATACCCTGCTCCTGTTCTTCTTGCAACGCGTCTAACAGGAAGGCAAACTCGAAAGTTTTTCCCTGTTGGTCGCAGATATCCTTTACGAATTGGAGCTTGCCTTCAGGCAAACTTCCTGTGTCTGAGAGCAGACGACCTACCAAGGTAGATTTGCCGTGATCCACATGACCGACGATGACCAACCGCATCAAGCGGCTGGCAAGATCTAGTGCGTTTCCGTTATTGCCCATTTACATATACCCTCGGGCTCGTAGTTTCTGCATGGCGTAGGTGTTTTCCTGATCCTGTGCCCTGCCGGAGCGCTCTGATGTGGTGGCGTGTTTCAACTCTTCAACGATTTGTTCTACGTTCACTGCTTTGGAATCTATAGTGCCTGTGCAAGGCGCACAGCCTAAAGACCGGTAACGTTTTCCTTCGGGTGTTGCGAAGTAGAGATCAATGATTGGAATTTTCTCCCGCAAAATATATTCCCATACGTTTAACTCTGTCCAATGAAGAATGGGATGTATGCGAATGTGAGTATCGTCTGCAAATGTAGTTTTATATTGATCCCATAACTCCGGTGGCTGATCTTTGAAGTTCCACTCGAAGTTTTTATCACGTGGAGAAAAATATCGCTCTTTCGCGCGTGTGCCTTCTTCATCGCGGCGGATGCCAAGAATCAGTCCGGTGTAACCATGTTCCTCCATGATACAGTGCAGACCCTGAGTTTTCAGTGCCTCGCAACATACGATCCGTCCTTTTTCGTGGTTCATGCCTTCATCAAGGGCTTTCTGATTTTTTCCTACTACGAGATTCAATCCCCACTTTTTCGCATAATGATCCCGGTATTCGATCATCGCCGGAATCTTATAAGTGGTATCAATGTGAACCAAAGGGATGGGACAGTGCCCAAAAAAGGCTTTACGCGCAAGCCAAACCAATATCGTAGAATCCTTACCAATGGACCACAGCATGGCAAGGTTTTTGAAGTTTTTGTAGGCTTCGCGGAGAATAAAAATACTTTGATTTTCAAGCTCGTCTAAATGATCCATTTAATACAGTAATTCCTTAAATTTAAACCCATATGTGGGTGTTAACCCCAATTAGCTTGCGATGGGGTTATTTATTGCGGGAAAGTCCACTTTATCCTGATTTTTCAATAGAATCAAGGGGGATGGCAATTTTACGGGAAATTTGGGGATTGCGCAATGGGAATGCTGCAATTTTAGGGTTTTTTAGGAAAAATATTTGTTCACCACACCGGGAAAAGGGCAGCGCAGGCAGTTGTTTTGGCTTTGGGTGCAAAAATCCTGATAAACCTGCATCAATCCCTGCACCTGCTTTTCCGAGGTGAGGACTTCAACCATATCCTTTTTGTCGCCAAAAATATAATGCTTCATAAACCGGATCAACTTATTGTCGCTGGCACCTTTGCTGATTTTAAATAAATGGTTGAGCCGCTCCTCGATATCTTTAAGTTTCCCGGCGCGGGCAAAAATTAATCCGATGGGGATTCCTATATTGATGATGATTTCCCGCGAACGGGCCGAACCGATGAGTTGTTGAGAAGCCGTAAGTTTTTTGCCGCCAGGGGTGTAATGCTGAGACCAGTAGTCGTTCGAGTCCACGCAGAAAAAATTTAGAAACTCATTCATCTGCTTTGGAGGAATATTTTCAGTTTTTAATTTTGAGAGGGCTTGAATAAAATTGGCGAACAGACCTTTTTTTTCATTAAGGGCAACCAGATAGGCCAACCCCGCAATTCGCCGATAGGGATAGTTGGCTGGGCGGATCGAACGGAAACTCCAATCCTTTTTTGTTAACGAAGATTCAGGTAGAGAATCCCTGTAGCTCTCCCATATCTTGACCCATTTTCGTAGAGCTGGAGTTTCTTGCCAGTCACCCATCAAACCCGAAGTTCCCAAAAGCAATGCCTGATAATGAAAAACCCTTTCTTCACCCTTGATTTTTGCAGGAACCCATTCGCTTAAAGTTGTAAGGGGTAGGGTGTCGGCAAGAATTTGAAAAGGTTGTTTGTTGTTGGGATAACCCAGAGCCTCTGCAACGCCACGGTAAAAAACCTGTTCGTAACCGTCAATGATAATGGGATCGTGAAAACGCTCCAGTTTTCGCAATACTCTGGCTTCGCCTGCGGCGTTGAGCAGGTGGGTTAATTTTTCTTCAGGCAGTTGCGACAGAGGTTCGTGGCAAAGCCCCACATTGCATTGATTGAGAACCGGATAATTTTCAAAGTCCAACTCATTGTTGAGATCGATAATACCTTTGGTCAAAAAATCTTTTATCTCAAAATCGAAAGCCGCATTTTTTTTAGGAATTTTTGGTTTTCGCCCACGTCCCTGCCACATATAAACGTGAAGAATCACATTGTCGAAGTCCGGGTTGCCAGAATGTCCATGATTTTCCCAATCGCTGGCATAGACATGCAGTTCCACATCACCTTCATAAACCTTACCGTTCACTTTGATGGTGGCGCTGGTGAAGTCGGGACCCTTACCAAAATTCCAGTAACCGGGGTAGATGATTTCCAGGTCTTGGTTGTCTTTGGTTTTGAGGGCAGGTGTGCAAAATAACTGGTCGTTCCAGATGCAACGAATTACTTTTTCGGGAACGCGTAGGGTGTGGTCTTCTTCACGAACTTCAAGCTGGTTGAATACGCGGGTAAATTTCAGATAGGCGTCAGAAAATGTTTCCTGCGCAATCATTTTATCTTCCATTCGGTGCCACTGGCGGTATCTTCAATCAGCACTCCCATTGATGTTAATTCGTCGCGGCAGCGGTCTGCCTCAGACCAGCTTTTTGATTTTCGTGCGGCATTGCGGTCTGCGATCAATTGCTCAATCTTCTCAACATCGAGTTTTTTGTCTTGGTTCTTGATTTCAAAGAGTTCCTTTTGAAACTCTTCAGGAGTGCTGGAAAATAAACCGAGAACTTTTCCGGCGTTGATCCATGCATGTGTAATTATCGCAAAATCATCATCTTTTGTTGCCGAGTTGAGGTGTCGCAAGCCTTCGTTGAGATGAGCCATGACCACAGCGGTGTTCAAGTCGTCGTTCATCGCGGTCTCAAAACTTTTTGTTAGCGGATGTTCTTTAACCTTTTCCTCGAAGTCGGGAATTGTGTTTGTGTCCAGGTCTTTGAGTTTTTCTTTTGCTCCAGCGAGCCCTTCATAAAACCGGCTCATCACTTTGGTCGCGTCTTCCAGGTTCTTTTCAGAAAAGTCGATGGGGCTGCGGTACTGGCTGCTGATTAAAAACAGCCGCAATACTTCAGGATGATATTTTTTATAAACATCGCGAAGCGTGAAAAAATTGCCGAGAGATTTCGACATTTTTTCCTTGTCGATGTTGACGAAGCCATTATGCACCCAATAACGAACCGGCTGTTTGCCAGTGCAACCGCAAGATTGCGCGATTTCATTTTCGTGGTGGGGAAACACCAGGTCTTTGCCGCCGCCATGAATGTCGAAAGTATCCCCGAGATATTTTTTGCTCATTGCAGAGCATTCGATATGCCAACCCGGTCGACCCGGACCCCAGGGGCTGTCCCACGAGGGTTCACCCGGTTTGCTCTTTTTCCATAAGGCAAAATCGAGCGGATCATTTTTAGTATCGTTGACTTCGACCCGCGCTCCTGATTGCAGATCATCTATGTTTTTTCCAGAGAGGCAGCCGTATTCCTTGAAGGATTTTATGGAATAAAAAACATCACCGTCCGATTCATAAGCCTTGTTCTGATCGACAAGGGATTGAATCATCTCCAGCATTTCAGGGATGTGATCGGTGGCCTTCGGTTCTTCAGTGGGGGAGGC
>JABJCF010000160.1 GCA_018665625.1 Nitrospina sp.
AATATTTTTGATAAAAATACGTATCGCATCATCTAAACTTTTAAAGATTTTCTGTTCAAAGCCCTCTTCATTAAGCTTCCTATAGGATTCGTGCAGCTTTTGTAAAGGATCAATCACTTGAAGATCAATTAATACGGACTCGTCCAATCCATAAATTTTAGTCAACTCCTTAGGATCGAACCTTTCAGATGAACCAATTTCTTCTGAAAGCTTATCTTTTAAAATGGGAATCTGAGTTTCAATTTCGCTCTTGGCTTTAGCTCCCATTTCAATTAATTTTGCATCAAAATCTTCTACAGTCCTTCTTTGAATGTGAACATTCCGATACTTTTTACTTAAATCTTCCAGTACGCATTCGACCTCTGTGTTCCACCACCCCATCAATTTCAATGCCCTTTCTTCTTCCATGGGGATGAGGTATTTTAAGCGAATTTTCTTTTCCAGATTTAATAGCTGCTTGATCAGGTTTCTCACCAATCTTTCATAGGAAACAAGTTGGGCATCCAAGTGTTCCTGCGAGTGCTTCTTATTTAATTTTGTAAATTTTATATTATTCTTTTTTGTGCGAACCGCATTCTCTTGCAACAGGGAAGTACATTTATCCCGTTCCATAATATCCAGGGTTTTATCCAAATCATCCATTAACGGTTTACCAAATTTAAATTGAGTTAGTAAGGAGGGTTTGCATCTTTAGCGCATCGGCAGCCAATCCCGTAATAATCTTTTCCATCACTGTCTCCATAACGGCTGGAGGACCTTAGATTCATAGGAAGACTGTTCCAGGCACCCCCTCGGATCACATGATATTTACCTTTTTTAGGACCCTGTGGGTTCTTATAAGGTGCCTTTTCGTAATATTTTTTATCATACCAATCACTGACCCATTCAGCAACATTTCCCCCCATATTAGAAATTCCTTCAGGGGTTTTGCCCTTATCAAAATGATCAACCTCAGATAGAACAGTTCCTTTTTGAATGAAACAGCAGTTGCCAAAGTTAGCTCTTGTTTTATCTGGCTCCTCATTTCCCCATGGATAGGCTCGGTTATCAATACCTCTTGCGGCCCGTTCCCATTCGGCTTCAGTAGGAATTCTTTTCCCACGCCAACTACAATAGTTCCGACATCTTTTCCATTGCAAACCAAAGATAGGCTTATTAAGCATATCTGCCCTTGCATTTCGATCAACCCAACCTGTTATGGTTGGATGTTTTTTCAAATTGGCCGCCAGATATACTTCAAAGTCGGCAAATGTAACCTCAAGCCTATCTAAATAAAAGTCGCTTAAATAAACTTTATGTTTCGGATGCTCGTTTTTTTTGCCAATCCCCTCAGGGCTTCCCATTTCAAATTCTCCTGCCGGGAAAAACACCATTTCTTCATTCGAATCCTGGTCGCTCGAAGCAGGGTTAGAAAACAATAAAATAAAGAAAAGAACAGATATAAATCGAATCATAATAACCCTAACCAGATTTGCTATATAAATATGATTGAGACACCGGTTTGAAGCGTCTATTATATATCAGGATTCTATAAAAAAAGACCCCAATTGTATCCAGCAATCCTCGACCCCAGTCATTGACTATGGAATTAATAAAATCTCTGGACAGATTTCTTGAAAAAATTGAAGGACGCCTTATTGTCGTCCTTTTGTCCGTAATGATTATTCTTTCCTTTGGCCAAATGGTATCCAGGAATATTTTCCATCAATCACTGGTTTGGGGAGACACTCTCCTACGACAATTGGTTCTATGGACGGGATTTTTGGGGGCCAGTCTAGCAGTCCATAAGAACAAGCACATCTCAATAGATGTTTTCTCAAATTTTATGTCGCCTGCTTTAAAGGGAAAAGTTCTAATTTTCACCCATTTTATTACGGCAGTAATAAGTGGTTTTCTAGCCTGGGCTGCATGGTCGTTTATGCAGTTTGAAAGAGAATCTGAATCCACCTTATTTCTAGATATACCTGTTTGGATATTTCAGTTCATCCTCCCTTACAGCTTTCTCATTATAGCTTTTCGCTTTTTATTGAAGTCTGTTGATAGCAAGAAAAGTGAATCAACTCAGATCAACCCATGATTGCCTTCGGAATATTTTTATTAGCCTTACTCGGAGTTCCGCTTTTTGCAATCATTGGGCTATCCGCACTAGTCTCTTTTTATAACGCCGACATAGAACTGGCGGGTATTTTTATTGAACTCTATCGAGTGGCAAGCAACCCTACCCTGATAGCCATTCCTCTGTTCACTTTTGCAGGTTTCATACTGGCCCATGGAAAAACACCTGAACGTTTGGCACGACTGTCACAATCTCTTTTAGGAGGTATTCCAGGTGGAATTCCTTTAACCATACTTCTTGCCTGCGCATTCTTTACAGCCTTAACAGGAGCTTCTGGGGTAACCATTATCGCATTAGGTGGATTGCTTTATCCTCTTTTGATCAAGGAAAAATATGGTGAAAACTTTTCACTGGGGCTTATCACTTCTTCGGGTAGCCTGGGTTTGTTGTTCCCGCCGTCATTGCCACTAATACTTTATGGGCTCGTGGCGCAAATCAGCATCGACAAACTATTTATAGCTGGAATCATTCCCGGTTTGCTGATGATTTTTATCATTGCACTTTATGGGATTTTTCGAGGAACTAAATTAGAAAGACCACCCAGCAAACCTGAATTTTCAAAGGCACCGGAAGCATTTAAAGATGCAGCCTGGGAAATCCCTTTACCTTTTATTGTCCTCGTGGGGATTTATAGCGGAATTTTTACGGTAACTGAAGCCGCTTCCGTTACTGTTGTTTATGTGATTTTCGTCGAATCATTTATTTACAAAGATTTAAGCCTGACAAAAGATATTCCCGTTTTAATGCGCGATAGCATAATTCTAGTCGGCTCCATATTAATCATACTGGGCACCGCCATGGGGTTTACCAGTTACCTGATTGACGAACAAATTCCTATGATGCTTCTCGAAACGATGAGGCAATACATCAATGATCCCCTTACATTTCTTATTGCCTTAAATGTTTTCCTTCTTTTGGTTGGCTGCATGATGGACATCTTTTCCGCCATTATTGTAGTGGTGCCTCTCATTATTCCCATTGCAGAGAGTTTTGGTATAAACATGGTGCATTTAGGAATAATATTTCTCACAAACTTAGAGATAGGTTATTCCACCCCTCCTGTAGGCATTAATTTATTTATAGCAGGAAGCCGGTTTGGCAAACCTGTTTTAACTTTATACAAAGCGGTTTTACCTTTCCTGGGTTTTCGACTGGTAGGGCTACTATTGATTACTTATATCCCTGCCTTAAGCCTTTTCCTTATTGATTGGCTTACAAACTAAACAAATATTTAAATAGTTTCCCTTTAAATCCCATGTGCTATTCTTATGTTCTGAAAGTAATGTTTGGAGTATAAAAATGATTAAAAATTATTCACACACCCCTCTTGATATACCCATTACCTACACCGTTTTTAAAAACAAAATCGGTTTGACCGGGTTGGTAGCATCCTCAAAAGGGTTGTTACGGATCATTAATAAACTTCCAAACGAAAACTCTATTGCCAAGCACTTAACCCAGTTATCCCATGGAAAAGCTACCAAAAAGCCTTCCCACTTTAAGGATTTAATCAAACAGTTTTCCTTATATTTTGATGGGAACCTGAAAGAGTTTAATTACCCCCTCGATTTAAGTCTGGGAACACCCTTCCAGCAAAAAGTGTGGAAAAAATTACTCACTATCCCTTATGGAAAAACAAGAAGCTATAAATGGCTCGCCTCCGCTATAAAAAATCCACAGGCACCTCGAGCCGTAGGAAATGCTAACGGAAAGAACCCCATATCAATAGTCGTCCCCTGCCATCGTGTCGTTCGTGAAAATGGAGAACTGGGTGGCTATACCGGTGGTGTGAGTATCAAACGTTTTCTCTTAGATATTGAACAGGCATATTAATGGCACTGTATAAAACGCGAGCCATCGTACTTAAAAGCATCAATTTATCCGAATCAGATAGGCTGGTAACTTTTCTCAGTGAAAACCATGGAAAAGTTAAATGCGTTGCCAAGGGTGCTAGAAAAGTAAAAAACCGTTTTTGGGGTTCCCTGGAGCCGATGTCGCAAATCCATCTTATTTATTTTGGCAAAGAAAACCAAAATCTTTATCGCCTGAACCAGGCAGATATTTTGGAGTCCTTTCAATCTATTCGTGATGATTTTGCAAAACTTTACAAAGGGATTTATTTTATCGAATTAATTGATTCGATGATTCTCGAGGGCCATCAGGACAGGCGAATATTTAATTTATTACTGCAGACTTTGTTTGCTTTAAAACAACAAACAGAGTTGGACCCATTGATCCGATTATTTGAAATTCGCTTATTGTCTCTTTCAGGATACAAACCACAAATCGACCATTGTGTGATCTGCAAGACCGTTTCTGAGAATGGCATATTTAAGTTCAGCTTTATCCAGAATGGAATTTTATGTGGCAATTGCTCCAGAAGAGTCGCAACCGATATACAATTTACGACAGGCACTAGAAACTACATAAGAAAACTTATGGAGGTTGATATTAAAAGCTGCGGCCGAATCAAAATCCCAAAGCATCAAGCCGATGAGATTGAAAAAGTGACCCATCGATTAGTACTTTCTCACCTTGGCAGAGAACCAAAATCTTACCCTTTCATTAAAAGTATGGCACAATTCATCTAACATAGATTGGAAACTCGAGGAACCATGCAGAAAAAAATAATAACAACAACCAAAGCTCCATCAGCTATTGGCCCCTATTCACAAGCCATAAGAATTGGAGACTTCTTATATACTTCTGGTCAGATTTCATTAGATCCTGAAACTATGGAAATGATTACCGGAGGAATTGAGATTGAAACAGAAAAGGTTTTACAAAATATAAAAGCCATTTTGGAAGCAGATGGCCTTAGCCTGAAAAATGTAATAAGAACTACCGTATACTTAACCGATCTTTCTGAATTTACCCAAATGAATCAGGTCTATGAAAATTTTTTCGAAGAAACCAAACCCGCCCGAGCCTGCGTTCAAGTAGCAGCACTTCCAAAGGGTGCTAAAGTAGAAATAGACGCAATAGCACACATTTAATATTATTAATCAGACAATCAAAATATATCGTGGCTAAAAAATCGGATGGAACAAGAAATTTCTATCGCTTTGTAGCGGTAATCGGCGTGGTGGTTATTGGAAGTTTAGGCTACTCATTCATAAGTGCGGCTCCCAACTTGAACACCGCTGAATATCACAAACCTGCACCACCAGCAACAAAGTGCATGGAATGTCACATGTCGGGTGAAGACAAAACTCCTATCATGCCGCACCGGCCCATGGGCACCTGCACCGCATGCCATAGACCCTTCGAGGCAAATTAAACTCTCTTAAAACTTTAAATGCTCAGAACCAAACTGAACATGGTGACTCTATTATAGAGAGAGAAAAATTCCTGTTTAACATCTGAAAGTTCCAGCAACAAACTTTTCCCCTGACTCAATCCAAACGCCTTGAGCTCAACCACCGGTA
>JABJCF010000161.1 GCA_018665625.1 Nitrospina sp.
GCCTTAGTCGACTTGGTGCTCGCCGAAGGGTTCGGAACAAACTTCACCCTGAAAAATCTACTGGGCTGGCTGACCCTACCCTTTTCTGCCCTTCTGGGACTGCAACAGGAAGAATGGCAGTTGGCAGGAAAAATATTAGGGTCACGATTTGTAGAAACAGAAGTGTCCGCCTATTTCTCCTTGGCAACCGCCCAAGTTGCCGACCCGGTGCCGTTCAGCCAGCGATCAGTAACCATTTTAACTTATGCATTGTGTGGCTTTGTGCATTTCGCCAGCATGGGAATTTTTATCGGTGGACTTACTGCACTGGTTCCCTCTCGAGCCCATGACATTACTGTTATAGGAGGGCGCTCGCTATGGACAGCCTTTCTGGCAACAGTTTTAACCGGTTGTATTGCAGGAGCACTAGTCATAAGCTGATTCTTTATTTCAGCATTCAAGAACAGGCACCTATCCAACCCAACCCTTCCCGGTTAATCCTTGTCCTTGTCTTTTCCCTTATCTTTATCTTTGCCCTTGTCTCTGCCTTTATCTTTCTTATTTTTTTTCTTCGCCTCAGCAGAGGGCGGGTCAAACGGATTTATCAACATTTCCGCATCAAAATTAGCTGTAAATGCAAATAGAAAAACCACTACAAGGCATACAACTTTTGTCATCTGGAACATGAGCCTCTCCTTAAAAGTTTATTTTCAGTACAATACTCTTATTATCACACTCTTAAAGAGTAAAGCCAGGCCGAACAAAACCCAAAATATTCCGTTCAACCAGCAACATTTACTCAGGCACAGGCACTACAGAAAAACCCCCAAGGTTCCATTTTTTATGTAGCTTTTGAACCACTCCGTTTTGAAGAAGTTCCTTTAAGCTTGCATCAATTTTTTGTTTCAATTCAATATCTTCTTTGTTCAGGACAATGCCATAAAGTTCCGATGTCATTCTGGAACCCAGGTATCTGGCGTTTTGGATCAATTTCTTATTTTTATTGAAATAATAATTCACCTGGACAGAGTCCCCGACCACCCCATCGTTTCCCTTATTAGCCATATCAATCACTGCATGGCCAAATTTCTCATAAGTCTTGATTTTTATTCCTTCATATTTTTGCAGAAAGTAATAAGAAGTCGTATTAATCTGGGCTCCGACTGTAGCTTTTATTTCAGCAAGCTGCTCCAGACTATCAACATTCTGAATATCATTTCGGACCAACACAGCAACCCCGCTTTGCAGATAGGGAATACTAAAAGCCATGCGGTTTTTTCTTTCTTCAAGAATCGTTATAGAACTGATCACCAAATCAAATTTCTTTGTGATCAAGCCTCCAAACAACCCACCCCATTCCACGTTGACCAGTTTATAGTCAAACTCGGCATTTTTTACGACCGCTTTAATCAGGTCTACTTCAAACCCATCCAGCTCCCCCCGATCATTTAAAAATGACATTGGGATAAACGTTGCATCAATGGCGATAACAAGCTTGGGATTTTTGTCTTCCTGAGACTCTTGCCCACAACCTAATAACCCAACATAAAATATAATAACAACAATCTTTAAAAAGTATCTTTTCAGCACTTAGAGCTCCCAGGTTCGTCTCTCTAATCAATTCTTGTTTTTCTGCTCTCGAATCTTTAACCACTCCTGCGCCATATTTTTAGCGCGTACGAGTTCATCCGGTGTCAATCTTTTCAAGAGAAATTTTTTATTGCTGATCGCTGCGGGATCACCTTTCCCTGCTATGCTGAACCACATATAGGCTTTTACAGAATCCTTTATAGCTCCAACACCAGACATATACATCACCCCAATATTATTCGGAGCATCCTTATTACCTGACTCCGCCGATTTCCGATACCACTTCATGGCTTCGTCATAATTTCTGGGGACACCTTCCCCTTCTTCATACATCACTCCCAAATTGTTTTGAGCATCCGCATAGCCCTGCTCGGCAGAAAGCTGATACCACTTTGCTGCTTGTTCTGCACTTTGCGGGACCCCTTCCCCCAAGTCATACATGATCCCCAAGCCATATTGGCCTCTGGCATCGTTGTCATCTGCAAGAGCTTGAAACTCTTTCAACGCTGTCAGACTGTCACCTTTATCAAATGCATCCGTTGCCTCCTGATAACCTGCCTCTGTTAATGAAGGCATTGCCCAAATTAACATCACAGCCAATAGCAAGTTTTTCATAAAGATAATAACCTTCCATTTTTTATTTTCATTTAATTTTTCCAGCAAGCTGGCTTTTCATTTGTTTCGCAGCCAAAGCATATCCAGCGGAAGCCCCATCCACAAAATGTAAATGACGGACCTATCGATCAAAGACCATGCAAGTCATTAATGCAGAGTCAGAAATTTGAATACCATAAAACAAAGTCCCC
Organism: Nitrospina sp.; assembly: GCA_018665625.1. The sequence goes on from JABJCF010000161.1 coordinate 2,376, forward strand.
TCGTTCTTCTGAGTTTCAAAATACTCAACAAGTTCTTTTCGATGTTCCGGGGTGCTATCGATAGTCACCCTCAAGAGTGTCATCAAAGTTTTTAAAATCAGAATTTTTCGTCAGAGTATTGAGATAATCTTCTCCACCTAATTCCCCAACCTTGAGCCCGAACTTGAAAATAATTCTTCCCAGAAGACAAGCCAGTCTCAAAACAATAGGATAGGTCAGGCGTGTTAACAGTTTTTTATTGAAAGTTCAGACCTTAGTTTCCAATGCCAGGAGCTTGGAATTCAACGTCACTTTCAATTGACGGGGACTGACAGCGCTATAATCCCTTTGCGACCCATATATTTTTCTTATTTTTTCAATGAATTTAGAATAAGTTTCAGAGTTTTCGAGATCATTGCCTCCTTGAGCCAAAACCATGAGGTGCAAAGTTTCCCCTTTTTTACTAACAATAGGCTCCCACCTGCACTCTAGTCCTTCAAAAAGAGCATGATCTTCTTTATGGGCTGAATCGGATTGAGTTTCATAGAGTACGGATGTCTCAGGATCTTTAATCAGTTTCTCCGCATAAGCCAAACCGCCGCCAGAAAACATCGCCAAAGTCCCCCATTGCGAAACCTGCATTTTGGCAATCCTCGTCCTAAATCCTCCGTAACAGATAACTTTTACCGGCACCATACCCACTCTAAGCTCCATGTCAAAGCTATCACGAGCAAGTCGTCTGGCACTGTTTAAAGCCTTTTCTAAAGGCTCCCGGCAAGATTCAAGAACTACGAACGAAGCCCCATCACCGCCAAAAACAAAGGGGGATTTCGACATTTTTCACACTATTGAGAACAGCGATAATCGAAGAAGCTCCGAGAATGTTTACATCTTTGTAACAACCATTTTCTATCGCTTTAGTTGATCCTTTAATATCAGAAACAACAACCCACCAACCTTCAGGAACATCATGGAAATCTTTTTCATCAGAAACTCCCAGAAAATCCTTGAATATTAGCAAATCTGAATAAAAGTTTTCCGTAGAATTCAACCTTGATTGTTTATTGGATTGCATTATGTAATAGCTTGATGGTCTTCCCTTGATATTTGCTCCACTTTCTTAAACAGAGTATCGCATTCTTCAACCTCATTCAAAAAGCAAATAACCTTCACTACAGCATTCATAAGTATTACAAAACCCAAGGTCCTGCTAGAAGCCACAAGAGCCTCATTTAGCATAGGGGTTGTAATGAAAAGCTATTCTCATCGACAAATGGAGTATGAAGACTGGATAAAAGGAAAAATCCATGACAAAACTGGAAATAGTTGAGGCTACAGCAAAAAAGATACCCTGCCCTATTTGTTTAAACTCTCGGTTTGAGGTCAACCTTAGTTGCGAGCTTCCAAAGTCACCATGTAATTTTCATGCAATATGCGGTCATTGCCAGCATAAAATTTTGATAACTCAAAACATCGAAACCATGGAAGAAGTCTGGTTGCGTATTGAACAACATATTAATAATGAAGGGTGCCCTGAGTGTGGAGACCACAAGCTTAACCTTGAATTTTTATGTGATGTTGATTCCAAGGATTGCTTCTCTCTGGTGAAGTGCGGAGATAATGGGCATTACAGCTGGATCAACCAAGAGGGCATTCAATTTCTATTCCAATAATTCATTCGGAAGAATAGCTCTCTCAGGTAACTAACACTCGAATAACTTCAAAACAAAAGAATGTTTGCACCAATTATCCCTACCACTTGAGAAATTAAAGACACTATTCGTCATCACAGTTGGATCGAGTAACTACTTACTTTCTCCCTGTATTTTTATTGAAGGAA
>JABJCF010000162.1 GCA_018665625.1 Nitrospina sp.
GCCTTAGTAAATCCCTGTTCTGCGGCAAGTCGGTACCATTTAACTGCTTCTTTATAATCTTGTGGAACTCCTTTTCCCATGTAATAAAAAGTTCCCATCTTATATTGTGCGTCTGCAACTCCCTGTTCTGCAGAAAGACGAGATAACCTGACTTCTTCTTTTAAGGTGTGTATTTCATTGCTAAGTTTCGATTGAGAAAGATGATTTCCTTTATGAACTGTTGCAGTTGAGCTACTATCACTATGATCATTCGGTTGTATTATGAAAAATATTATGGAGCCAATGATAAACACAACCCATGAAATAAGAAGAAAGGCGAGGAGCTTTGAAAATATTACTCCAATTGTCCAAATCTTGCTCTCCCCTCTATTGTCATTCTTCTGGGAACTATATTCTTTACTGCTTTCCGTATGGTTTTCGTTAGAGTACGAAGGAAATATTGGTACGCCGTCTTTAAAAAAATAAAGATAGGTACCTTTGCAAAACTTACAAAACACTTCAAAGTGAATTTTCGTCTTACTTTGACTAAGAGTGCTATTTATTGTTATTGATTCCTTACAAATTGGGCAATTAGTAGGAAATTGCAATCTTTTCTTTTTGCGTCTCCATTCTTCATCTTGTTTTTTCTTTGTTTGTTCTTCTCTTTCCCTTCGGTCTTGCTCGCCCTTCTTTCTTTCTTCAGCCCTCAAATAATCCTTTAAAATCTGATAGGCGCTGGAGATTTCTTTAAATTTCTCGCTTGCTCTATTTTGAACATTTAAAGATTTACCCATATGGTTGTCTGGATGCCAAATATGAGACAATTTCCTAAATGTTTTTTTTTAATCCTCTTTTGAAGCCCCAATATCTAGGTCGAGGATTTTGAAATATTTTTCATAGTTATTTGGCATTACTGTGTTTCAACTAAATAAAAAACTTGCTTAGGAAAACCTAAAAATTACGGGAGAGTAATAATGTGTATTTGGTTTTGTTGCTAAATGGTTTCCAAGGTGACTGATGCCCTTTCGTCAATGTTATTAAGATAAAACTGGACCATATCTTTAACTTTAGTTCAGCCTTTTGAGAGGTACGGTTGATTGGCCGTGCCAACACTTTACCAACTTGCTTTTTAATTCCGCTAAAATTTGCAGTAACGATTAATGCGACGACCATTCCTACAAACAGGAACATTTTTTCACTATTCTCATCCACTTATAGCTTTATTCACTACTCTTGCGCCCTGCTGAATTGCTCTTCCCACTTCATTTTTGAAGATAGGTCTTACTTTTGGTTTAATTATTAAGGAACGGATATATTTCAATCCCCAAATTAAAATTCCATACCCAGAAAACACAAGCATGGCGGCAATTTTAAGAGTTCCTTTTGCTCCTTTAATATTTATTCCCGGAAGACATTGGATGAGTTTTGCTCCAAAAATGAGCCACAGAGTATTGGATATTATAAGGTAAATAAAAAGTATAATTATCCCATTACCAACCCAGCTCAACCAATCGTTAAACATTTTTTTCTCTTTTCAAAACAATTAATTCTTTAGGTTTTCTGGAGGTTTTTTATTCTCTGACTCTGCATCTGCTTTAGACTGCTCCCATTGTTGCTCCATCCATGACATACCCTTAGCCGTCTTATCCATTACCTTCTTTGTTTCTCCCTTAAATGTGCTTTTTTTAAGATTTTTATCCCCGCCGACGTGCCCCGCCATATTTTTTATTAGGAAAATCACAAAAGAGATACCTGCGATAAATATAATAAACAACAAACGTGTCATGGGTTTCTCCTCGTTAAATATGTTTAAAAAAAATACAATAGAACCAAGAAAGGGTGTCTAGGGTCTATTTAAGGTTTTTAGATAATTTGGATAAGTTGTTTCATCTTTATTAGTCCTCCGAATACCCCGATTTTGCTATAATTGGGCCACTCATGCAATACCTCATAATTTTCTTATTCTCGCTAATCCTTTATTCACCAGCACTTGCGGATACCCTTCAAGGCAAGGTGGTTAAGATAGCTGATGGGGATACCGTCACCATCGTTGATGATAGTGGTAAGAAACACCGTATTCGGCTTGCTGGAATAGATGCTCCTGAGAAGGATCAGCCCTATGGGGATATATCCACGCAGGGTTTGAATAAATTAGTCTCAGGTAGGATCGTAACTATTGAGTATGAAAAGTGGGACCGCTACAAGAGAATCATTGGAAAGGTTTTGGTTGATCCACCAGGCGAAGTATTTTGCATGGCTTTAGATTGCGTTAAGAAGATTGATGCTGGACTGGAACAGATTAAGACAGGGTTAGCGTGGCATTATAAGTATTACCAGATGGAGCAATCTGAAGAAGACCGAAGGCTTTACTCTGAAGATGAGCTAGAAGCTAGAACAAAGCAATTAGGATTATGGAAGGATGAAGAGCCTATGGCTCCTTGGGTATGGAGGAGGAGATAAAAAGTGAATGAGATGAAAGCATTCTTGATGACGTGGAAGAAGGAAA
>JABJCF010000163.1 GCA_018665625.1 Nitrospina sp.
CATTATTTGGAAATCGACTACGACCTTTCAAATGTTCTCTTTATCTGTACCGCAAATGTTCTGCATTCGATTCCGCGGCCCTTATTAGACAGGATGGAAGTGCTGCACTTACCCGGCTATACCGATCAGGAAAAACTCGGTATCGCTCAAAGGTTTTTAGTGCCGAAGAAAGTGGCTGAGCATGGTTTGACTAAAAAGAATATTGAAATTTCAGATAAAGCACTCACTCGAATTATTCAAGACTTCACCCGTGAAGCCGGGGTAAGAAATCTGGAACGTGAAATTGCGACGCTCTGCCGAAAAGTTGTAAAAATTGTCGTAGAAAAAGGCAAAAAGACAAATGTCAAAATCACTCCAGCCAGTCTGGAAAAATATCTGGGCATTCCAAAATTCAAACGATCAGATCAAGAAGGGCCCCTTGATATTGGCTCTGCAATTGGCCTGGCGTGGACTGAATTGGGTGGAGAAATTTTATCGATTGAAGTTACAGTGCTTTCAGGGACGGGGAAACTTGTTCCCACCGGACAATTGGGCGATGTCATGAAAGAATCTGCACAAGCAGCGATGACTTACGTTCGCTCCCGGGCGCATGAACTTGGATTGCCAAAAAGTTTTTACCAGAAAAATGATTTCCATATTCACATTCCAGAAGGCGCGGTTCCAAAAGATGGTCCTTCGGCTGGCATCACTATGGCAGTGGCGCTTGTTTCGGCCCTCACAAAAACCGCGTTGCGACACGACCTTGCTATGACAGGGGAGCTGACTTTAACGGGAAGAGTTTTACCCATTGGCGGATTAAAAGAAAAAGTCCTCGCCGCACATAGGCACGGCATTCAAAACCTGATCATACCCATCGAAAACGAAAAAGACATTCCAGATATCCCAGAGAATATAAGAAAAGGCATTCAGTTCTTTCCTGTCACCACGATGGATGAGGTGATCAAGCACTCCTTCAATAAAAAAATCAAACTCAAAAAGAAATCTACCCCTAAAAAAACTAAAAGGGCATCTAAGAAGACCTCAACAAAACAACCCGGCCTCCGTCTCAACTAACCCCCAAGCGTAATAGAAATAACCTTTTTGCGCGTCATCGCGAACGACCAGTGGGAGAGCGGCGATCCAGCCGGGGGATTGTGGCTTCAAGAAATATTAAAACAGTCAATAAACCCAGTCACCCCTCATTATCTTAGGACCTTGTAAAGATTTTCACTCTCAACATTTTTTTATTTGGATTTACCCCTTCGGGGCACGAACATCTAGATAGAATATTACGACCACATCGCCTTAGGCTCTTCGCAATGACGGCAAAAGTACTTTTTCTCCCCAAATAACGACTTTTGCAATGGTCTTTATAAGGGACTATAGAAACTTGCCTGAAAAACAAACTTCGGCTTTTGTGCCTCCGAATAACTTGGCAGGAAGGTCCACTGTTTGATCATATTGAAAAAATCATGGGTTCAGTTCCCCGCGAATATTCAAAAAAAGAGTACCCATTTTGAGTTAAACAAACACGTTCAAAAGACCTCTCATTTCCTGGAATTTTGAAGTAAAAAACTAGAGCAAAATCGACACTCCGAAACCACAAAAACACTCAGATTTCATTAGACTTATACGTTTTCTCGTTGTATTATGATTCGATGTAATTTGTTTAAATTTATAATAATTATGCCATTTCAAAAAACATTGATTTATCGAGCCTTGGGAATTCTGGTTTCTGGCTTTATTTTGGTTTCCTGTACTGCACTCGGGAACTCTAAAAAAGAACCGCCAACAGAACTTACAGCCAAAATACCAGAGCGGAGGGCAATCAATATCCCTCTTGCAAAACCGAAACCCGAAAAGAATAATCTTCCTGACTCGATCACCCAAATTCAACCCAATCTCGATTTGAAAGAGCAGGAGCAAAAAGGCTTTCGCTTTACCATGTCCGCAAGAGGGGGTAGACATACGAAATGTCTTGTTCGCACTCTCTCAGGAAGTTGAACAAAATATTATCATCGATCCCAATGTTAATGCAGTTGCAACGGTCGACTTGAAAGGTGTTACCTTGGAGCAAGCTTTAGAAAATTTGCTTACCCCTCTACATCTCGAATACGAATTTGACGACACCTTCATTCGCGTTCGCAAAGAAAAAATGCAGACGCGTACATTTACCCTTAATTATGTAATCTCGAGAAGAGTGGGAAGCAGCAACCTGTCTTCCAGTAGTGGGGGTTCAGGGTCTTCTGGCGGTAGCTCGAGTTCTTCAACAACAACGGCCTCGACGAGTGCCAGCCTGGGTTCCTCGGAAGCCGGATCAACCAGCTCCATTCAGTCCTCTGAAGAAACAGATATCTGGACAGAAATAGTAACCGGGCTTAATAATATTGTCACACCCTCTGCGTCAACAGACAGCGCAGACTCTTCTGGAAGCTCTGATTCAACCAGTACGGATTCCGCAGTTTCCTCCACGGAGGGCGACTCGTCCGACTTGGTTTCAAGTTTATTGGGGGGTGGCGACACCTCATCAGGGTCGGGTGATACCACTTCCGGTGAGTCAACAGGCTCTGGAACTTCAGTCACGTTGCAAGAAGATGAAGAAAGAGCTTATCTGAGTGTCAATCGACAAGCAGGGCTCATCGTTGTAAAAGATTTTCCTGATGTATTATTGCAAGTTGCCGAATTCATTGAGGCGGTCGAAGGCTCGGTTCAACGACAGGTTTTTATTCAGGCAAAAATTGTTGAGGTTACTCTTAATGACGATTACAAACTGGGAATAGACTGGTCACAAGTAAGCCCATTTACCATTGCTAAAACAGCCGGCTCTTTACTTGATAGAACCACACTTACCGGAGCCGCAGGTTTTGTTTATGGACCTTCATCGACGGCTTTTAGTATTGTGGTAGATGCATTATCACAGCAAGGCCAGGTGAGCGTTCTGTCCAGTCCTAAGATTGCCACCCTGAATAATCAGAGGGCGGTCATCAAAGTAGGTACCGAAGATATCTTTTTTATTCCAGAAGTCACTCCGGCCACTACGACATCGGCGGCTGTTACCGAGTATATTCCTTCAACCATTACAATTGGTATCGTCCTCGATGTGGTTCCGCAGATCAATCCTAACGGGGAAATCATGATGAGCATCAATACCAGCATCACTGAGAAGTCTGGAGAAAGAACCTCTCCCGATGGCATTAACATTGTCCCCATTCTTGATGTTCGCGAAGCAAACAATGTGGTTATAGCGCAGCACGGCCAAACAATTATCATTGGTGGGTTGATGAAAACCAGGAAAGAAGTAGATGACAATTCCGTTCCACTTTTTGGTTCCCTTCCATTAGTAGGTCGGCTATTCCATTGGGATCAGGAAAATACTTTAAAGTCTGAACTGGTGATAATGCTCACTCCTGAGATCATGGCTGGAAGATCAGTGGATGATCGGTTTAAGAAAGAGAGAGATCGGTTGAGAAATACCGGTTATGATGTATATTCAGATACTATTGCCAACCCGTCCTTTAGAAGGTAGGCGTATTACATGTACGAAAATTATTACCAGTTTAAAGAAAAACCGTTCAGCCTGACACCTGATCCAAAGTTCCTATACCTGAGCAAACAATATCAGGGTGCTTTAGACCATATGCTCTATGGGATAAAGCAGAGAGAAGGATTCATGGTCATCGCTGGAGATGTTGGCACAGGCAAGACAACCCTTTGCCGATGCCTGCTCGACCGACTTGACGAGGATGTGGAAGTTGCGCTTATCCTAAATCCCATGCTATCAGACATGGACCTGCTAAGAAACATTGTACATGATCTGCAAATCGATCCCGTACAGGCACAACAACAACAGCCCGCAGGAGTCATACAAGACGGTTCTACCGGGGACAGCATTGAAATCGAATTATCCCCTGAAATTATTCCTTCGGAAGGTTTTCATCGCCAGGACCACACATGGATCAATAATGCATCTAAAAAAGAACTCATTGATGCTTTAAATGTTTTTCTTCTAAACCGGCATGAACAAGGCCGCACCACAGTCCTGATTGTCGATGAAGCACAGAACTTGTCTCTTGATGTAATGGAACAAGTACGTATCCTTTCTAATATTGAAACGGAAAAAGACAAACTACTGCAAATAATTTTTGTTGGGCAACTAGAACTAAACGAAAAATTGAAACTGCCCACTCTAAAACAACTGAACCAACGAATATCCATTCGCTATGAAATTTCACCGTTGGATCTCGATGGAACCAGGAATTATATCGACCACAGGATCCTTGTTGCAGGCGCATCTTCTCACGTCAATTTTACGCGCGCAGCGTTGAAAGAAGTTTATAGTTACTCCAAAGGCTACCCTCGATTAATCAACTTAGCTTGTGACCGGGCATTGCTTGCCGGATACAACCAACAGGTAGAGACGATTGATCGCCATCATGTTCGGGAAGCGATTCGCAGTCTTTTAGGAGAAGAAAATAAAGACTATTTTTTATCTCGGTTCATCAAGAATCGGCTGCCTCTGGTTGCATCCGTCTTATTCTTTATTGCTGGGTTAGCATTTTTTATTCTTTCAAAAATGGAACCCGAACAAATGAATATTGCTTCCACCCCAACCAGCAATATTATTCCAGAACAACCTAAGCCAGCAACGGTTCCGCCAATACTTGAAAAAGAAATAGTGCCTTCGGTACCCGTTCCAGAACCCGCTGCGACGCCTGTTCAAAAATTTATTGAAGACCTGGATAAAACGTCTGCGAACTTTGAAGAACCTGAACCCCCTGCGGTGGAAGCTTCTGCAATAGAAACGCCTGAAACTCCGGCTATTTTTGAAGAAAGTACTCCCGAACCAGTCGCGCAACCCGTTGTCGCAAGTAGTGTAAAATCGGGCAATTATAGAATTCAGGTATATTCTTTAAGGGATAGAGCAGAAGCAGAGCAACACAAAGAAGAACTAATTCAGGGCGGGTTTGATGCCTTCCTGAAAAGAGCAGTCTCTGCCGGACAAGATTGGTACATTGTATATGTGGGCCCATTCACGAACATCAATTCTGCCAAAGTTAACTTGAAGGCTTTAAAGTTTTCCGGCCGGGAGCCCATTCTGCTTTCCGTCACTACGACAAGTTGAGAGAGGGCGGCACGTGAGCCTGATCGCAGACAGCCTGAAAAAGGCACTCAAAGAAAAGACCTTTAAAGTAAGCCCGGGAATCAATCTCCTTAAAAACCTGGGGCAGAAATCTAAGCCTCAGCGTTTCGATTCTAAGGAAGTTAAACGATTCCTGCTGTTGATCGTTGCTCCTGCTTCGATTCTGGTTTTTTTACTTGTTGCCAATCCCTTCGCTCCAAAAAATAAAGTACTAATAAAACCACCGGTAGTCGCTCAAATACCACCACCGGCACCAGCACCAGCACCTGTTAAACAAGAGGCCATAAAACCACCTCCACCACCTGCTCCTCCGGTTGCCACAAAGCCAGTTCGTCCTGTTGCCACAAAACCGGTTCCGAGGAAAGCTCCCGATAATTTGCCGATGATTGAACCCGGGATGAAAGAGGTATCAATAGAAGAGCTTGATCGAGTAGCAAAACAGCCCGTGGTCAAAATGGAAAAGCCTATAGCCCGAGTAGAACTAAAAGAGCCTCCGGATTATCCACCTGCTACAATAAAGTTTAAGCGCAAACCACCCACTAAGAAAAAAGTACTGGCAGCTGCAAAACCAAAACAGCCCTCTCCACCCCCTTTTGAGGAAGAAGCACCCGTCGAAACAAGGCCTGTTGAAACAAAAAAACCAGAAAGAAATAGAAATCAAGTTGCAGCTCTGGTTCCCCAGCAAAAGGAAATAACTTTCCCCAACTTGCCAGAGCCCGATATATTTAAAAATGGCGACTACTATTTTAACCGTGCCATTTTTTTCCAGCAGTCGAGAGATTGGGAAAATGCCCTGTCAAACTATGCCAAAGCCGCAAAACATAGCCCAGACAACCCCGACATTTACAACAATATGGGGGTCATTCATAAGGAATTACGGCAATATAACCGTGCTATTGAAGAATTTTTAAGGGCTGTTTATTTGAAACCAGATTATGCCAAGCCTTACAATAATATTGGTGTGGTATACTTTGCGAAAGAAGACTATCTAACGGCTATTCAGAATTACAAAAAAGCCATCTCGATTGATCCTAAAAATCTTGAGGCCTTGAATAACTTGTCTGTGGCGTACAAAAAAATGGGGCAATTGGAAAAAGCCAAATCCGTTTTAAATCAAGCATTGAAGTTGGGGGAAAACCATGCAGGAACCCATTATAATTTAGCGGTCCTTCATGAAGAAACCGGGAACATGGAATCGGCCATACATTTTTATCAGAAATTTTCAAAACTAGGTATAACCAGCCATCCGGCTCTAGTCCGAAAAGTTGAAAAACATATCAAAACTTTGAGATAAAATAGGGCAACCATTAGAAATTTTTCCATCGGACAATCATGTTTAAAAAAGCACTAAAGAAAAATTTGATCGCGGGACTGCTTGTCACCATCCCCGTAGCTTTAACCTATATGATTTTATCCTTTGTCATCACGCGTGTTGATAAGGCGATGAAACCCGTGATCACAGGAGTTCTAGGACCTCAAGGTATTGAGTTAATGGAGGAATGGCATGTACCCGGAATGGGATTTTTATTTCTAGCCATTTTCATTGTTGCAGTAGGTTTGGTGGGAACCAATTTTATCGGAAAAAAAGTTGTTGCGATGGGTGAGAAAATTCTCCACAACATCCCAGTCGTCCGCGTAATTTATACTAGTATCAAAAAGGTGGTAGATACGGTTTCTTTGACAGAAACACCAACTTTCCAGAAGATGGTTCTCGTTACCTATCCAAGAGAACCTTTGAAAACTTTAGGAATTGTTTGTTGTGACACCCCAGAAGGCATCACAGATGGTGAAAAAATGCTGAATATTTTTGTCCCTACTTCTCCCAACCCGACAACAGGATTTCTTTTTATGCTGCCCGAAAAAGACACGCAACCTCTTAAAATGTCTGTTGAGGAAGGCTTGAAAATGATTATTTCTTTTGGGATGACACACCCAACTGCCGGTGAGGAACCAGCGACAACTAAAGACTAGTTTTCTTTATTTTTTTCCTTCGTCCATCATTTTTTTATCTTTCATTTTTTTTCCCGCAAGAGTCTCACTAATTCGTTTGGCAACCTTCACATCCAACTGGCTTAACACCTTGCCAGCGATCTTGGCTTTCATCCCTGATACGATCCTGAGAGCCAGGTCATCATCAATTGCTTCAATAAGGTTGGCGGCCTCTTCAGGTTTCATGCTGGAATAAACTTTAATCAAGGCCTCTACATTTTCTTTGGTTTTTTCATCTTGGATTTCAAGTTGTTGTTTGGACTCGGAAATCCCTTTTTCAATTTTTTCCAGGTCTTTACTCACCTTTGCCTCAATGGCTTTTATTTTAAGTTCTTTTATACGCAATTCTTCTTCTCGTCGTTTTAATTCGCGGTTTTTCTTTTCGATGGTTTCAATCATTCGAAAAGTTTCTGGATTCACCGCAGGCATCTCGGTGGGCAGTGCCACTTTTTTATCTTTAGATTCTTCGCCGCCCTCTACACCTTCCAGGATAGGCTTATCGGTAGTACTTCGTTTTTCCTCAGTTTTTCCATCAAGCATTTTGACCTGCGCATAGGCCACACCCATTTGAGGGTTTCGATCTTCATTCCACAAATGTTTCCCAAAGAGAAAAGAAACGGCTGTCATCATAAAAATAAAAATTATTTTATTTTTCATATCAATTTCCTTAAAATTCCCTTCCCCACAAATTTGCAGCATTTTCATCTTGAATGGCAAGTTCCTTTTTATCTCTGAGCTTTTTTTCTTTCAACATATCGCGGTCTTTTAAAATTTCCAGGGTTCTTCGTTTGCGCATAGCCTCAACAACTTCCTCACGCTTTTCCTCCAACTTAACGGTGACCTCAGAAATGATGGCGTCTTGGCGTTGCCTGTGGACTTCTGTTCCGCGAAAAAAGTTGTCATAAAGAATCATTGTTTGGACGTCAACAGCTTGTCTCTTTTTCTGATTTAACTCTTCCTTTTTGCTCTCCATGATATCTTTCATGAAGTTCTGACTGTCCTGCTGCTTTTGGATCAGGGCATTAATTTGCCCCAAATCTTTTTGTAGCAGATCCTCCTTATTCTTATTCAGCCGGAGAATGGTTTCAAATCGAAAGCTCAACTGTTAAACCTCCATAATTTTTTTCAGCTCATCCAGACTGGCTCGCCAGTCATTATTCTCAAACATCCCTTGCCTGAGATATGGAATCATTAAATCATATTTTTGGATGGCCATATCAATTTTTGGATTGCTACCTTTAACGTACGCCCCAATATTAATCAAATCTTCAGCAGATTTGTGGGTCGCCAGAATATCTTTGAACTTCATGGAAAATTCCTGGTGTTCTTTGGTCACCACATCAATCATCAAACGACTCACGCTATTTAGGATATCAATTGCCGGATAATGATTGTGGGCCGCCAACTCACGACTCAATACAATATGACCATCTAAAATTGCACGGACCGCATCGGAAATGGGCTCACTAATATCATCACCCTCAACAAGAACGGTATAAAGACCCGTTATGGATCCTTCGCTAGACGAGGTTCCAGCACGTTCTAAAAGTTTTGGCAACATAGAAAACACTGAAGGCGTGAAACCACGTGTGGTGGGAGGCTCGCCTACAGAAAGACCAATTTCCCTTTGCGCCAAAGCAAAGCGAGTAACAGAGTCCATCATCAGCATCACATCTTTTCCCTGATCCCTGAAATATTCTGCAATGGTGGTGGCGATAAAAGCTCCACGCAATCTTACCAGAGGAGGTTCGTCGGAAGCCGCTGCTATTACTATCGAGCGTTTCAATCCTTCCTCACCCAGGTTTTCGTCGATAAATTCTTTTACTTCTCTTCCCCTTTCACCGATCAGTGCAATCACATTTATATCGGCGTTTGTATTTCTTGCAATCATACCCATTAAAACAGATTTGCCCACGCCGGTACCCGCCAGTATTCCTACCCTTTGCCCTTTAGCAAAAGAAAGGAGGCCGTTGATAGATCGAATACCAACATCCAAAGGTTCATTCAAACGCCTTCTTTCTAATGGATTGATTGGGCTACCCATTAATGGATATTCTGTTGTAGTGGGAATGGGCCCTTTGCCATCAATAGGCAGACCATTTCCATCAATAATTCTTCCAACAAGAGCATCCCCAACTTTATAGGTTGGGTACTCTTCCATCGATTCGATTACACTGCCAGGTTCAATACCAATGATATCGCCCAACGGCATTAACAAAGTATTTTTATCTCGAAAGCCCACAACCTGAGCCTGAATGGGAGGCCTGTTGTTTGGATAAATAGTGCAGATACTCCCCACAGAAACAGCGGGGCCGTCCCCTTCCAGCATCAAGCCAATGATGCGATTAACCCGTCCGGTTTTTTTAACAAAGTCGGTTTTTTCAATAAAGCTGCTGTATTTTTTTAAATCAATTGTTGCTTCCATTTTTTCTAGTCCTTGCTCCCTTCAGAATCTGTATCAATGGAATCTGATTCGCCTTCA
>JABJCF010000164.1 GCA_018665625.1 Nitrospina sp.
CGATCAATTCTTCTTTGGCCTTCACGCTGATGACCCCCGCCTGCCGGTTCATCGGAAACGTGACAACACTGTATTCCATGAGTTGAATTTCTTTCAGTCGACGGATTTCAGGACGCTTATTATCCGCCTCTTCTTTAATAACGCGAAAGCCGATGGAAAGCCCTGTTCGCCCGCCGATGTTCTGTGCCATTTTCATCAAACTATGACGTTCCCGTGCAGCAGTAACATTTAAGTCGAGCAAGCCACGAACAAACAAACCGCGTTCGTCTTCATGGGCTTCTACATTCCAACCTATCTGGCGGGTGGGATCGTGGTGGTCGAGAATAGGGAACCGACCCTTACTCTCCATCAGTGTTTTTTTATAAGCGCCTTTTACCACCACGTCGCCACCCAGATCGATAGACCCAAATGTTGAGGCGTAACCACAAAATTCACCTGCATCATTAATTGCGTCCATTTTGAATGGAAACGATTTAATCTCTTTCATAGAACATTCACCTTCATTAAATAGAAATATTTTTAGGCAATAGCTTGTCCCCTCCGGGAACATCATCGAAGCCCACCATGCGGCGTTTTTCATTCAATGTTAAAAAATCACTTTGATTAACACGATTCCACAAAGCCTCCTGATCTTCAGACAATGCTTCGATGCCATCTTTGTTGTAATCCAAAAAAAGATTTTCTGAAAAACGCGGTATCAACCAATTGTTAAGAGCATCGCGAAACCGATTTAGAAAAGGACAAACCACTTCGGTATATAAAGCTTTGCGCGCCTCTTTACGATTCTGATAAGTGGCAGGGCCCAAACCAATCAACTCAGGCGGAACGTTATATATCTGCGCAACCTGCAAGGCACTCATTTTCAAACCCTCAATCCAGTCCATATCTTTGGGAGAAATTCCAAGTTCTTTCCACTCAAGATCCTGTTCCAACAATAGAGGTTCGCGCGCATTATTGACCCCTTGAATCTGCCGACGCATTTCAGTTTTCAAACGGTCAAATTGTTCGTCAGTCAACCGTTGTTTGCAGGTCAAAGCACCCGAAGGCACCGCAGCATTTTGTAGTAAAGAAGCATTCCATTTATCACCGCTATTGAGTTTGTCGATGGCCAAAGCAGCGACTTCTACCGGCGACAATCCATACCAGTCATCTAATGGATGGAATAATTTAAGGTGAAGAATATTTTCAGTAGAAAACTTAACCTTGCGTCCCGAAACCGTGTATTCGTATCCGCTCACAAGATGAATGGGATCGGGAACAACACGCATCCGATCAGGTCGAAGAACATAAAGTTCTCTGGGCGAACCATCACCCGGACCCACACATTCAATATATGCGTTACCCGAAAGGTAAAGAAAACTCGCGGCAGACTCGATCCATTCAAATTTTCCCTGTAAAGGATTAGGCCGTTCGATCAGGTCTAGTATTGGATGTTTCAAAACCTCACGCCGTTCTCCATTGGGCAAACGCCGAAACAATAACCAGGGAACACCCGCGACAGCCGAAGAAATTTCTTTAACGCAGGAAAACAACACGCTGTTTTGGGTGAAGCCCTCCTTCGCCAGAGACCGGTAATCGGTTTTTGGAGAAACCCCCTGCCCTCCGGGAAGCCATAAAGTCATGGCACGAGTGACAGCACTTTCTTTTTTACTAATGGTTTTGAACCAGTCGATAAATTTCATATTTTTTATTTTTAGTTTTTAAAAATGGAACCACCGATATACCCGTGACCGGACATGAAGATTAATGTGAAACACCACAACCACAGATGGACACAGATAGTTAAACCCATCCTCCTTTTAGCAGGAGATTTTTTATATTCCCCCCTGTCAAGGGGGGATTAAGGGGGGTTTTAATAAAATTAATAATCAATCCCACTTTTAGGAAAAATACTACTCCCTCTCCCCCGGTGGGAGAGGGCGGGGTGAGGGGGGCTTAATTTATAAAATAAATTCCAGAAGCTTGAACTTTTTGTTATGGCCGCTAGAGAATAGACCTTAAAATTCCGGCGCCTCGCCGCTAGCGAGACATGCGTCGGTCGAGACGATGAATTTCGTCTCGAAGGCCCATAGCCAGTTGACGAAACTGTTCTCGTTTCAAGCCAATGCCTTGGGGAATATTGATGTTGAGATTTTGAATGACCGCACCCCCCTGGTTGCCGGAACGGAACTTTTGGGCCTCGACGGAATTGAGTACCGCTTCATCTTTATGGATGATGGCGAGCATATCGCGGGGAACCCGGTCTATACCCGTATCAAACTTGGGAAGAGAAAAACCAGCGTTACCTCCTGAATCCGATGATCCGGTGGAGTCGCCCCCGCCAATTAAATCTCCTATACCATCAATAATATTACCCACGCCACTGGTAACATCAGAGATGGAAGGTATTTTCGAAAGAGTAGCTTTTATTTCAGCGAACAAAGATAAGACAGAATTTTTAACCTCCTTCAGTTTACCGAGAACGGCACTGCCAAAAGAATCGACCAACTCACTGCCAGCATTCAGCATCGCCTGGCCCAGCCCTTCCACCATTTCAGGCAGGTTATTTATGCCGTTTATAAACGTGTTGGCGAGGTTGCTTGCCGAGTTCGACATAAAAAGAATCAAGCCATCGAAAGAGTTTTCAAGTTTGGCGAGCAGATCGCCTGACAGCCAGAATTCGAATGCATCGAAAACATATTGGTTGATGGTTTTATCGCCGACCTTAAACTCACCTAACAGCTTCCCCGCTTCCCAGGCCAGGGCAAACGTTCCAATTGCAGCGGCGGCTGTTGCAAAAGCGGGACCTAATGCAACTAAAGCGGGGCCCAAAGCAACAACCCTTGATAAAACAAAACCAATACCTTTCGATAAAGCTCGAACCCCGGTTGCAATAGCAGTAAGAATTGAGATAGGAAATAGAAACAATCGAACACCCAATTCTTTCAAAGCCCCAGTAATGAGCTTGAAGGAAGCTCCTTTAAAAATTCGGAACTTCTCTATCAGTTTTTTTGAATTTTCCAATACCAATTCAACGGAGGTTCCCAAAGCCCCGTAGGCACCCAATGCTATACTAATTGAAGAAAGAAGATCCCTAAGATCATTGGAATTTTCTTTTAATTTTAAACCCGTTTGTGCTTCTTTAAGTTTTTTAAATACATTCAGTCCTGATTTTGAAATAGCATTAAATGACCGTTCTGCTGTTTGTTGAAATTCTTCAAAGGCTTGTTTCGAAAGATCAGTGAATTGATCATCAAGCCCAACAGAAATATTTGCTTGCACCGTTGTTGATAATGCCATTTAGCAGCCTCGAAATATTCAAAATTTTTTATGATATAATTGGAATTGGGATAATTGAACCCTTTCGGAATTCTCATGGCTCTAATAAAATGTTACGAATGCAATAAAGAAATGAGCGATACAATTGATCATTGCCCCCATTGTGGAGCCAGCCAGTCCTTAAAGGATTGGGTCCCCTGGAAAGAAAAAACTTTAGGCGATAAGGTTTGGATAATATTTTGTATATCAGCAATTCTAGTTCCACTTTGGTTGCTACTTAGAGAATTTTTTGGGCAGTTATTAAATTAATTTTATCTCCTATATGGCCTTAATTGAATGCTGGGAATGTGGCAAACAAATAAGTGACACCGCAGCTGAATGTCCACAATGTGGGGCATACAAAAAATACTTTAAAGATGTTCTTCCTTGGCAACAAAAACCTCTTGCTATGAAAATATGGATTATTTTTGTTTGTTCCTCAATTCTTGCCGGCCTTTGGTATGTCTATTACCTTTTCTTCGATAGATTACTCAATTAATTATGGCTCTTGTAAACTGTAGAGAATGTGAAAAAGAAGTCAGTGATCAGGCAGAAACCTGCCCTCATTGTGGAATCGATTCTCCTAAATTTGAAGAAGAAAAAAAATACACACTGGCAGATAAAATTTTAGGAAAAAAAATTTCGGAGCACTCTTTATTTTATGGTATATCGTTTCCTTCGGTTTAGATTCCCTTAGACATTAAACCTATTTCTTATTTTCTTCCTTTTTGCTTCCTTAAACCCTCGCATTAATTAAGAAAAAACAACCTGCGGAGGTTCTCCGCACCATTAGTGGCAGGTTATTGATGCCATTTATAAACGTGTTGGCGAGGTTGCTTGCAGAGTTCGACATAAAAAGAAGAAAACCATCGAAAGAGTTTTCAAGTTTGGCGAGCAGATCGCCAGACAGCCAGAAATCGAATGCATCGAAAACATATTGGTTGATGGTTTTATCACCGACCTTATACTCACCTAACAGCTTTCCCGCTTCCCAGGCAAGAGCAAAAGTTCCAATTGCCGCCGCCGCAATTAATAATTGTGGGCCTAATACAGCCAGAGCCGGGACAAGAGCAATTGCGGCAGGGCCTATGGCCCTTATACCCGAAACAACCGGGCGAATGAAGGTTGATATGGTTCTTATTCCACTCTTTAAAGCTTCAAAAGTTTTGTTTGGAAACTGAGCCAAGGCTGTTCGCAGGTTCTTAAAAGATTCAATTAAAAACTTTAAAGATTTTTGGGAATCTTCCGAAATAAATTTTCCAAATTTTTCCGCAATTATCCTCACATTATCCCCAATAGCATTGAGATTAGACCTAACACGATCCATATTTACACCCAGGGTACCAAAAAGAGCCAATGCGTCAAAAACCACTTCATTAATTTTATCAAATATACTAACCTCGCCATTTAAAATCGGGTTTTGCGATAATTCTTTTAATCCCTTATTTATTTCATTAAAGGTTTTTAGACTAGATTCTGAAATCTGTTGAAAAGTAGTTTTGGCATTTTGTTTAAACTCTTCAAAGGCCTGTTGAGACAAGCTTGTAAATTGGTCATCAAACCCGACTGTTATATTAGCTCTGACTGATGTCGATATCGCCATTTGTATTCCTGATTTTTGATTACTTTGCTATAATTTAGGCGTTATTAATACTACCCATCTTTTCATAATGGCCCTCGTTGAATGTTACGAATGCAAAAAACAAATAAGTGACACCGTTGATGATTGAATCAAATTTTTACCGCTATCCCTGTCGGGTTAGCGTTAGAAATTTCCGTATAATTTGTATTTGGAAATTTATGCTGTGGCCTTCCCTCGTGATCAATTAAAACAATCCAGTCTTCTGGAAGGTAATATGTGATCCAATAAAATCCATTTGTAGGGTCGTAAGAAATGCCTTGCAGCGATACGGGAACCGGGTCCAGCTTATCCAAAACAACAGACCTTATTACGTTGACCCCCATGTCAAAAAAAACAATAGAGCTAAGATTATTGTCAGTTATGAGAATTTGTTGTAATACTGGATCAATGCATACATCCTGAGGACTGGAAAGTCCTTTACTCACAAGATCATAGGTCGCGATCAAATTACCATTTCTTTGTAAATGATAAAGGTTTATGGACCCAGGGCCGTCTGCCACCAGCCAAAGAGTAAAATCAAAAGGATCAACACATATTCCTTCAATTTGTGAAGCCCCGGAATCAAATTCATTAGTACCAAAAGAACCGATTGGAGACCCGGTATCGAAATCTAAATTCCATACACGAATATCCGCTGAGGTTCCACTGCTATTATATTCGGTAGATACCCATAGTGAATTATCGGAAGGATCCAAAGCCAACCCATCTGGCGGCGGATTTACCGTTGAAAAAGCACTGACAGGAATCGAATTGGCAATTTCATTACCATTTTTATCCACTTTAAAAATTTTCCGGGCATCACTTGAAATAAGTAAAGATCCAGATAAAAGAGGAGAAGGAGTTGCCGTTTGAGATAAACTCGCAAATTTCATCATTATTCGCCTGCAAGATAGTCGCCAGCAGAAGACCCCGTCGAGTTTGTGCCTACACGAACCCAAAATCCTTTGGCTTCATATCCTGCCGGACAGTTTTTAAAGATTATAATTTCGCCTTCAACGTTTTGGACCTCAAGGTCTCCTGGCACACCCACAAAAATTACCCGGCATACTTTGGACAATTTATCCACAGCATGTGGCGTAACGGTTTCCCAATGTATTGGAGGACTTTCGAGTCCTTGTTGGGAATATTTATCTTTCCAGCGGCTTGATTCTAATAACGAATCCATATATTTTTCCTTAATAAATTTTTATCTGGTTTTTTATTCACTAATCCTTCGGTCTAACCGAATAATTTCATCACGAAGCTGAATGGAAAACTGGCGTTCTGTTAACCGCGAATTAAAATCACTGGGAACATTCAAAATAATATTTTCAACTTGAAAATACTCAATTTCCCTACCTCCTGTAAAATTATCCACTCCTGATTGATTAATATTATTTATTTGCAGGGGTCTAATATGTCTTTCTTTTCCAGGAATATTTATTCCGGGGTTAAGAGGTTGTGAAGGAATCCTTGGCGCAGAACTGATTCCAGCACTCGGTCCGATGAGACTTGAAAGAAAAAAACTTTTATTTAAAACACTGGCAAATGGATTAAGTCCACCTTGTCTTTGAACGGTGGGTTCTAAAGTGATAACTTTAGCTTCCGCAATACCAATTATCTCGGTTTCAAAATCCTTAAAGAATGTTTTGATTAATTCCTTAAGTTTTTCAAGTGCATCCAGCATTCCTTCTTCAAATTTTTTGAATAGAATAATGCCAGAAAGTCTTAAAGATTCACTTATCTCAACAGAGAGCCGGGAAAATTCTGCAAGTCCCTGGCCAAAAGATTCTGCCATGCTAGTCACTGCACTCAGGGTAAACAATAACAACCCATCAAATGCAACTTGCAATTTTTTACCGGGTTCTCCATTCAGCCAGAACTCCAATGCCTGCGTAATATAATTATCAACGGCTAAACCATTTATATTAAAACTATTGCCGCTGATTATAGGTTCAATTGCGGTTGTAAAGGATTCCATACCTGCAGAAGGTAAGAGGAGGTTTGAACTTTCTTCCGCAAGTATAGAACCCTGAACAACCTGGGGATTTTGTGCCTCATTCGCCACAAACCCCTGAATGCCATTAAAACTTTGGGAGTTTAGTCTGGATTGTTGCAATGTATCGATATTCGGTTGTTCTTTTATTTTTACCGGTAACGAACTTGCTAAACCTCCTGCATTCGTGCTGGTTTTTAAAACATCAAAAGCCTGAGTTGATAAATTATTAAGGCAATCTTGAAATCCCATAACAATTTTTGTCGATACATTTACAGGCATAAAAAACTCCGCATTAATAATTTTTCTGATCGAAATTTTCCCGGAACATATTAATGTGCTCAATCTGCCTGACTAATTTGTCTAGATAAGGTTCTTCCCATTCATCCATAATTTCGGGATAAGACATAAAGAAACGAATGTCTTTCAAAGCCTTTTTATTCCATTGCAAACTCTCTGTTTCAATAAAATCAGTTGTTTTACACATAACTACCTCCAATGAATTAGGGTGTTGGACTTAAATTTATTGGTTTTTTAAAAATTAATTTACTAAAGAATCGCTTTGATTTTCCTGCCATTGGCGCAAGAGAGCCAAGCCTTTCCAGGTGAGAGGGGAAAGGTTATCCTGTTCAAACAAGTATCCGCCTTTTTGAATAGTCAGCAGAAACTCAAGCCATTTAACCCATTCGTTGAAGCCAACGGGATATTTTTTAATGATTTTATGTGCGGGATGATTTTGAATATTCCATTCCGGGTTATCCGTTTCACCTTCAACCTTTTCAAGAAACTTTTGATACTCTACCTCCAGCCCGGAAACATTTTCCTGGAGATAGCCAATTAGTTTTTTAGGACATTGCTTTCAAGCTGAGCCGCCTGTTGCTCCAACTTTATAGCGGTAGCAATTTTCCAGGAAGCGTCAATAAACTCTTTCCAATTAGGAACCTGTGATGTCAGTTGTTTTTGTTCATTTGTTTTCGGATCGTTGAAAAGGATTTCCTCTTTTCTCCCATCCTCATCTTCAGCTCGAATATCTACTAGCAATTGATCAACAAAATGCACCCGAGCGGTCATGGACTTGTCATTCACCTCTCCGGTGTGCTTAAACGAAAACCGTTGTTCCATGAAGTTGGCAAATTCGTTCATCGTATACTGCCGCAAAACCAGGCTGATTTTGTATCCATCAACAGCAACGTTAACGATACGTTCCTTTGGGTTTACCAATAGACTCATAAACAATCCCTCCCTGTCTATAATTTGAAAAGTTTTAATAATTAATAAATGATCAAAATTCATATATTCAAACTACTCGCCGAATGCGCGGTCCAGAAAAGCCACAGTCGATCAAATTGAATAACATTTCCAAAGCATCCGGTCCGTCATCGTGACTGGCTTTAGGAAAATATTTTAATTGTTCCAAAAGTAAGGTCTGGTTTTTTCTAAACCGAATAAGCCCATTTTTAATATGAGGTTGCAACTTTGATATCCGTAATGTTTTATCGCTTATGGGTCGCACTCCCTCTACGGGTGGGTATAGTTTTCTTTTAGTACCTTCTTTCAAAACTTGATCTTTAAATAATTGTTGAAACTGGACCTCTTCAATGACGATTCTTTCAAATCGATACTGTTTATGAAATTCAAACAGCATTTCCATAATTGAATCAGGATGACGTTTTTGAATATCGGCTTGAATGATATCTATGATTCCATCTGGGTTTACACAACCAACTAAAATCGCGGAGGGATCGGATTTATTGGATACAGAACCCATCGAAGGATCGATGGCACAATAGAATCGGGAATCCTCGTTTACATAAATAGGTTCTGGAATAAACCGGAACCAATCTTCCTGAAAAAGACAATCATCTGGGTTCACCGGCTCATTTTGTTTTTCAGAATCGAAGTATGCCGGCCCATCTGAAACGCGCATGGTCATCAGATAATAATAAGGTTCTGCTTCAGGCCACAAAACCTGAGTTCCCCTTAACATTTCCTTTTGATTTTTTTTATAAAACCTTTCGGCTTTTTTTTCCGCATCCAGTCTGCGCGAAGTGAAAAGTGATTCCCATTTTTCCCAAAGTTTGGAGGAAGACCATTTAATAACTGCTTTCCATTTTTTTCCTTGCCACCCGGGTCGCACCAGCAACCTGGAAAGTAAAGAATCGTAATGAAGCACTGTTCCAACAACAATGTATACCGTGTAGCGCCCTCCTATTTTCATCACCGCTTTAAAAAACCATTTCCGGTCTTTTTCCCGTTGATCGGGTGAATCTATATTTTCATCATCTTCCAGGTCATCGCAGATAACCAGATCGGGCCTTCGGTTTCCATGACGGGCCCCTCTCAAGCGTTTTCTTTTTCCCCAACAACGAACAGCAATACCATTACCCGTAATAAGTTTCGCCGCCTTCCACGTTCGTCCCGACCCGCAAGCATCAGGAAAGTCTTCAATTAACCTATCGTTTGCTTCCAGTTCTGTTTTGATTTGTTCAAGAAATTCTTCTGCCTGATCCGATGTATCTGAAATGATAACAATAAATTTTTTTCGTGAACCGACTATGCACCAAAGTGGCAAAATCAATGATGTGAGTGTAGACTTTGCATTTCCGCGCGGGGCAGCCATCGCTGCTTTATTTCCCTTTCCTGATAATTCAGAGTCCAATATATGTTCCTGAAAACGAAGGAACATTTCCTTATGCATGGAAGAACAATTTTCAATGAGGTGATGTGGAAAATAATGCCTCGCAAAAAACTTCAGATCATTCAGGGCTTTTTCTTTATGTCTTTCTTTTTGTTCCGAGCTTCTTTTTCCAAAGGGTTTGAGGCTGTCTTTAATTCTTTTTTCAGTTGTCCGTCTGGTTTTTCTATTTCCTGGTAATTCCGCCATTGTTGTATTACTTTTCCCTCAATTTCTTCAACATGATCACCAATAAAATGTGCTGCTGATATTTCATTATTTTCTGCTAAATAAATTGCAATTACCTGTAGGGCTTCTGATAGCAGGCGTGATGGATCTATCTTTTCAGTTTGTATTCTTAGTTTTAGTGCATCACTTATTTTTCCGGTATAGGCACAATAAACACGATGATTTTTTAAATCGTCGGGAGACTGTTTGATAAGCCCATGCACAATTTCTTTATTTTTTCCCAGTTCTTTGATTAACTTTGATAATTCTTGCAAACTGATTGAAATAGCTTCAGGCGATATTTTGGTCTCCTGCATTCAATGCTCCTACAATCTGGTTTACTGACTTATTCAGCTCGTTTAGTTGTTTAAAAATCCTTGTGATAAGTCCTTCAGTTTTTCCAACAGCAATATAGAAAACTTTTTTATCAACATATTGTTCAAAAATATATTTCTGGTCATCTTGTCTTGTTCGTTCTAGTTCCCGAATAATATTTTCAATATCTTCCAGGCTTTGTCTAAATTCGCTTAATCTTCTGTTATTTTCGCTAATCATCCAGCGAACAAACCAGCTGACCGTTCCAAGAGTCAGCAGGATAAAAAAAGATATCCAGGGGGTTAATGTTTTAAACAGTTCTAAAGTCATATAAATATTCTAAAAGATTGAAAAAATTATCTGTCTAACTTGCGTGAGGAAAATTTATTTTTTTAACTACTTCAAAAATTGCATCTTGCTGGCTTTGTTTTATACCGGCCCTTAATGTGGAAAGCCCCATTGCCTCTAGTAAAAGGTTCATTGAATCGCTGGAAAAAAATTCGTTTAAGGAAATATCTCCAAAAATTAGATTAAAAAAAGACACAAGAAACATTAAAGTGGAGACGATGTAAGTTTTTTTCCCTTTTAACCAATTCATAAAAATACCTAATAAAATTTGTTTATAAGAAGGGCGGGCCGGAAATTTTCCGGCCCTACTGAGGCAGGATTCAAAACCTTTGCGCAAAAGATTGGAGGGATAAGTCGCAAAAATGGGCTTCTTTTTTTATTGAGTCATAAAACCATCTTGAAAGTTGACTCTCGCTCTGTTCAACCAGGAATAATTAAGCATCCCCTTACTATATGTAGACCGAAGGAACCTATAAATTTCCTAAGCTGTTGGAAAATGGAGGTTTTTTATCGAAAAAAGGGAAGTAGTGGATAAAAATTATTTTGAAAATGGGAAAAGAGAAAAAGTTTAAAAAATCTTTGCCCAAAAACTTTTGTTAATACACGGGTTGAGTGATTTGCGTTTTTAAAAAGGTTTTTGATGTTGCATTTATACCTCTTGTTTTATATATTGACGCCTTATTTCCCCCCTGAAACCGATTTATTGATTCCAATTATTTATGGAAGCCAAAG
>JABJCF010000165.1 GCA_018665625.1 Nitrospina sp.
AGTCCCTTTCCTTGGTCTGATGAATTTTTGCATAAGTCTCAGCCGTACCTGCGTTAAGAGAAACCTTCACCCATTTTGTTAAGGGTAGGGATGTTTCTATAAACTTCTTGCCCATTGCCGTTGCGTTGGTGGTGAAAGAAATATCGATGCCTGCTTGATGCGTTGCGAAAACAATTTCATTGATCTTTTTATGCATGAGAGGCTCTCCCTCTCCTGCATACATAATGCTTTTTATCCCCAGTTGACCCATTTCAAGCAAGCGATCTTTGAAAATTTCGTAATCCAGTGAAACGGATTTGTAACCGATATAATCCACCGCGCAAAAGGTGCATCTGTGATTACACGCTCCCACCGGTGATATTTCCAGATAAATGGGGTAAACCGTTTTGGCCTTTTCCCAATCATCTCCAACATCCAATAATTGGGCGACACGGGCAGGGTGATAAGTCAGTTTATGACTATCTATTGAATACGTATCATTCAAAACAAGTTACCGTTGGTTGGATGAGAGAATTATATTGTCGAATCATTATGCGGATTTTTTTCTTCTTAAAAATGTTTTATAGCTTTTATTTCCACTAATTCTTCGTAATGTCTGAAGTTGTTGAGAAAAAATCATTAGATTGGTGGTAAGACTTGGCAAAGTATTTAGCAGGGAGCCTTACCCATGAAGGCGACCAGAAATCACACCCCTGCAACGAATACTCATTATAACTCAAAATAGGTTCGGAAATTTGCTTTTGGTCGGAAAAAGTGTGTGTTGTAAAGGCTCAAAATAGGAAAGCGGGTGTAGATGGAATAATCACGATAGTATGATTAAATGAAAAATGGTACTATATGTCCGCACTTTATGAATTTTTATGCCCCATTTGGTTTCCGTTCAGAAAGTTATCACAGTAGAAGTTTCTTACTATTCAATTATCTGCAGCTAGATGGAGAGAGCATTTTTTGCAACAGCTATTTAATTATATTTACAGGTTCAGGGTAGGCTTGTTACTGCTTTGGTGTTCCTACCTGATTCTGCTCTCCTTCTTCTACCCTATGGGAGGAGATGAAACCGGTTATTACTATTCTGCGCGGTTGTTCAGTCGGGGAGAAATTCCAATACTCGATTTTTTTGCGATTCAACCCTTGGGCTTTTTCATTCCATATGCAGCGATTGCCCGTTGGTTTTCTCCCTCATTTGAGGCTATGCGCCTCATTTCGCTCTTCTCCTGTATAGCGGTACCACTGCTTATTACCCTGTTGGTCAATAGATATTATGGTCGCACCCTGGCAATTTATGCCTTTTTAATAATTGCCTTTTCTCACTGGTATTTCTATTGGAATATCCAAATCATACACTATTCAATTTCCAACCTCAGTCTCTTCACTTCGTTTTTTATCCTGTTTTATTTTCGTCCTCGTGTGTTTTTGTTCTTTCTTGCTGGGTTCACTATGGGTTGGGCTATCAACGCCCGATTATCACTCGGACCTACTGGGGCCGTCCTTTTCATTCTTATCATGACCCATATAGGGCAGGTTCAGGAAGTTTCCTGGAAAGAGCGATTCCTAAAGCGCGGCTTGCCATTTGTTTTTGGCGGAGTTCTAGCCTCTTTGCCAACGTTGGCAATACTCATAGCGGATTCTGAAGCCTTCCTGTTCAACCTTCTTCAGGCGCGCATGAAATTTCGGGACGATTCTATAACTACAATTTTGAATCCGGAAAATCTGGATTTTTTTCAATCTTTCTTAAAACGTCGTCTTGCTGTGATCTACCATTTTTTCTTTTGGGCTAATTCTTCGCCCAAATCTATGATTCAAAATTCCTTTTTATTAGTTGTTACTTCCATGATTGCTTTAATTTTCTTTAAGCGGTCCAAAGAGGAACGTAAAACATGGCGTAGAGCAATATTTCAGGATACCTTTATTTCTTATTTGTTTTGGCTTGGACTGGTAATTTTCCTATCCCATTTTTTCACCGTGATGCCCACAGGTTACTATGTCCAGTATTTATTTCCCATTATGACCATAATTCTTCTAGGAATTCTTTTTCATGGAGGTATCCACTCAATTACCCCATCAATAAGGGACTTTGATGGCTGGGTTTTTCGAACCATGGCTATTTTCTTGGTACCCTATATGTTTTATCACTTGGCTTTTTCCGGTATCAATCTTATTCGCAGGAACACTCCTAATCTTGGTCGTCTAGTTACGATAGCTCACGTTGGTTGCTGGATTGAGCAAAATTCAAAGGAAAATGAAGCATTGTTGGGTTGGGTTGGTACACCAATTGTCGCGACGGGTCGCAGGTTACCCCAGGGTTTTGAGTATAATGCCGCAGTTGTACCTTTGTTTTGGAGGTACAACGTAGATCCGAAAATCGCCCAGCGCTTTAAACTATACCTGCCACAAGATTTCGCAAACGATATCAAAATTGGGAGCTATAGGATTCTAGTCATGGAGTACCAGTTCGCCGATGAGGTCAAACGCTACGGTATTGAGGAAGATTTGAAAAAGAACTATCGCTTGTTTGCTACCACTGGAGGAGGGGAAGCCTTCAAGCAAAGACGTTATGACATTTATCTAAGAAACGATTTGAGGGACGACGATTTTACAAAAATGCCACTCATGGCCCAGATAAAGCCTTTGGAACGTTTAGTGCGGGTTTTGCAAGGTAAAATGGCTATCGGGCCATCCGGGATATGGGGTGTGGTCGAGAATGTTTTTACAGATGTCCTGGATTCTGTTGCCAGGCTTCCTGTTGATATTGGTTTGGCGTGGGCCCGTGTCAGTCAAGCTCCTTACGAGAAACGCTGTTCTCAATACATTAGGTGATTGACGACTTTTTCTTTTTAAAATAATTATTTAAATTTTATTTCTCATCTGCAACTAAGCGGGTCAGATAGGCTCCGATGAGATGGTTTAGCACCATGTGCGCGTCTTCGGCGGGGCCATACTCTCCCTTGTTTGCAGGAACATGGATTCCTAGTGTTGCCACTTTGTGCAGTTGCCCACCATCAAATGAGGTGATTCCCACAGTAGTTGCGCCATTGTTGTTTGCGTACTCTATAGCATTTATCAGGTTTTTTGAATTACCGGAGGCGGAAATAGCGACGACCATATCCCCTTTCTTCAATAATGCCTGAAGTTGTTGGGTGAAAATATTTTCATAGCCATCGTCATTGGAAATAGCGGTAACGATTGCC
>JABJCF010000017.1 GCA_018665625.1 Nitrospina sp.
GATGGAATGACAACTCTAAAACAAGATGGTATCTACAAAATTTTTAAAGGCGACTGCGATTTAAAACAAGTGCTTGCTGTATGTATCGTTTAAATTTGCGACAACCGTTTAACAATTGAACTGAACTTATGCCCCTATCTCAGGAAACATTGCAAACCGAAACACCATCAAATGGTAATAAAACAAAATCGATGCTGGCACGCATCCAATCTTCCGAAAACATCGCAGAGGCTATCCCTCTACTAATAAAAGAGCTAAAGGAAGTATGGGACTGTGAAGCGATAACCCTTTTTGCTTTGGATCGAGAAAAACGCCAACTGTTTTCACGAAATAAAATCATAGACTCCCAACCTGAAGTTCGAGTCGATATTTCTACCAGTAGCCTTGCAGGTTACGTAGCGGCAGTTGGGAAAGCCGTCAATATTGCCGATGCCTATTTACAAGAAGACCTTGCACAATTCCACCCAAAACTTTCACAGGGTTCCACTTTAGACAGCATATTAAGCATTCGCACCCGGTCTCTCATGGTGCTCCCCATACCTCACAACAAAAAACTTGTTGGGGTTATGGAAATCATACATAAAAAGAACGGGGAGGCTTTCTCCGAACAGGAATTCAAATTAGCCAGAGAATTTTCTCCCGCTATAGGACAAATTCTAGTTCAATTGGAAGAACAGTTTGGCATGAAACCTATTCCGGTGGAAACCCCTCTCAAACCTGAAGAAGGTCTCCATCGTATTTCCCAGGCCATTCATTCAGCAAAAAATATTGATGAGATCCTTATAGAGCTCAAAGATTCAATATTAAAATTATTTGAATCACAGGCCATCACCATCTACGCGGTTGACCATCACACCAATGAAATATTTTCAAAGGTAAAGTCAGGTGAGCAGATAAGTGAAATACGCTTGCCCATCTCACCCATAAGCATTGCTGGTTGGGTCGCTATGGAACAAAAAAGTGTAAACATAGGTGATGTCTACAATGAAAAAGAGCTTATAAGTTACCATCCCGACCTTAGGTTTGACAGTTCCTGGGATAAAAAGTCCGGCAACATCACAAAATCAGTTTTGGGCTACCCCATGCTGCATTCTGGAAAACTTATGGGTGTTGTTCAGGTGGTCAACAAACTAAATGGAGATAAATTTACAGATCAGGATGAAAAAGGCGCATCCATCATCGCTGAAACCTTAGCCTTGGCTTTCCACAATCAAGCCAAATACGTAGAACCTAAGCCCACTAAATTTAGTTACCTAACGCACCATGGGATTATAACAGATGAAGAACTCACTCAGGCAACGGCTAAAGCTAGAAAAGGACAGATGGATTTGGAATCTGTTTTAATGATTGACCTGAAAATCCAAAGAAAAGATCTGGGGAAATCATTAGAAATATTTTATCAACTTCCTTATTTCGGATATAGCGATACCGTATTAATCCCTGGAGAAAATTTAACAGGATTGAATCGAAACTTTTTGACCAAAAATTTTTGGATACCCATTCAAAAGGAAAAAGAAAAAATAACCATCCTGATCAATGATCCAATAAATCCGGATAAAATTCAAAACATCCATCAAATCTTCCCAAAAAGTGAAATTAATTTCAAAATTGGTTTGAAAGTTGACATCATAGACTTCTTGAACTCTTCTTTAGGTATTGATGCAACTGCCGATACAGGGGCTGAAGAGACTTTGACCGAAGAAATGTCCAGCCTATTGAGCGCCCTGAAAGATGAGCAGGGAGATGTCGATGTCGATACAGTTGAAGATGATGACGGCTCCAACGCAATCAGTGAAACCGACAGCACTATCGTAAGACTTGTTAACAAAGTGTTGATCGATGCCTATGAACGAGGGGTATCCGATATTCATATTGAACCTGGAGTAGGAAAAGAAAATGTTTTAGTCCGTTATCGAAAGGACGGCACTTGTACCATATATGAGGAAATTCCATGCATATACAAACAAGCCCTAATTTCCAGAATCAAAATTATGTCCAAACTCGACATCGCAGAAAGGCGAATGCCGCAGGATGGAAAAATAAAAATGAAATATGGGAAAAAAGAAATTGAGTATCGCGTAGCAACCTGCCCAACGGTAGGTGGAAATGAAGATGCGGTACTGCGAATTCTTGCAGCGAGCAAACCCATTCCACTAGAAGGCATGAATTTCAGTGATCACAATATTAATTTGATTCAAAGTTCAGCAGCAAAACCGTATGGTTTAATCTTGGTGGTAGGTCCAACGGGTTCTGGAAAAACAACCACCCTGCATTCAACCCTTGGGTTTATCAACAAGCCTGAGCGAAAAATCTGGACCGCAGAAGACCCGGTTGAAATAACCCAAAAGGGCCTAAGGCAAGTTCAGATGCTTAATAAGATTGGATTGAACTTTGCCCGCGCGATGAAATCGTTTCTTCGAGGCGATCCTGATGTAATCATGGTAGGTGAAATGCGTGATTCAGAAACATGTTCCATCGGACTTGAAGCTTCCTTAACAGGCCATTTGGTTTTCAGCACGCTGCATACAAACTCCGCCCCTGAAACGATAACCCGATTGATTGATATGGGGATGAACCCCCTCAACTTTGCCGATGCCTTATTACTCATTGTTGCGCAAAGACTGGTTCGCACTCTTTGCAAAAAATGCAAAGAAGACTACCATCCAACGCGTGAAGAGTTTGACTCTCTTGTGCAAGATGTCAAGGGCAGAGTAAATTCGTACCAGTGTGGCGGA
>JABJCF010000166.1 GCA_018665625.1 Nitrospina sp.
GGGAAAAACAATGGTTTGAAAAACAGAAAATACAAAAATTCTACGATCAGTCTATGCTCGAATTTTTACCTCTTTTTAACTCTTGGTATAAGTCAATATCCAGAATGACTGCCATTGGGCGACCATTTTTTTCTATAAGAACGGGATTTTTCTCATAACAAACCTGATGCAGTAGATCTCCAAACTTGTTCTTAGCTTGGGTAGCAGAGACCATATTTAAATCATCAATTTTAATACTGGCCTTATTAATCTTGGGCATATTCTATACATCCTTAAAAATGAAAAGGGGGGCTTTAATGAAAAACTACAGCAAACACACATTATTCCAATTCATACAAATTGTATCATGGAAGTTGATATTAAGTATTCTGATTGCGTTAACATACTATCGCAACTTTTTCGTGGTAAATGAATTTACAATCCGGAACTGCATCGAAATCCTACATTCTCAAAAAAGTCATTCGGGTTGGCCTCGGTTCTGGAAAATGAATAACGGTAGGCTTCCAAAAAATAGTGACCGGCCTTCTGAAAACCATTGCCTCTCAATACTTTGAACACTTTACCAAAACGAAACTCTTTACGGGTGTTTCCCGGATAAGGCAGGTACCAGTTGAGTGTCCATTCCATAACATTTCCTGAAAGACCCATTACTTTATAAGGACTCGAGTCTTCCGGATAAGATGTAACCGGCATCGTTTTACGATCACCTTCAATCCCGACATTGGCTTTACCCTTTATGAATTCCTCACCCCAGGGAAAAGGCAACCCATCAGAGCCTCTCGCGGCCTTCTCCCATTGTTCTTCTGTGGGGAGCTGCTTGCCACTCCACTGACAATAAGACCATGCCTCCCACCAGGTTACTTGCGTTACCGGATGATCCCCCTGCCCTTCGGGAAAAACTTCATCTTGCCAATGAGCTGGAATATCTGTGAATTGATTCGCTTTTAGAAACCGATCATACTCCTGATTGGTCACTTCATATCGATCCATGTAATAAGAAGCGAGAGAAATTTTTCGTTCAGGGTGCTGATCCAGATAAAGAGGTTTAACAGCGCCTATTTTTTTATGCGTATTTTCGGTATCAACCTTATTGGTTCCCATAATAAATTCCCCGGCGGGAATCAGAACCATCTCCTTTTGATCGTTTTCCGAAACCTTTGTCAGAGGTGGCGGATCGTTTTTAT
Source organism: Nitrospina sp. (assembly GCA_018665625.1). Next base: position 1,185 of record JABJCF010000166.1, read on the forward strand.
TGTCACAATCGCAACATCCCCAAAGGAATGACAAACACAGAATTAATGTTGTATAGTTTTTAATCTTATTCGAGACCTAGGAAAAAGATCATGCTAGCAAAACTCCACTCACTATCGCAACCCGTAAGAAAATTTTTAATATACTCCTTTGTATTAATCTTCATACAAACAGCCAGTGCCGCCGCATTTGAAAATCAAATAGCTAAAAAAACCTCTGGAGAGCCCTACCCGCATATCTTAAAAAAAGATACTCACACAATAAATACCCGCAATATAAAAGTTCTCCATGCGGGTGAAAAATATTTATGGATTGGAACCAGTAACGGACTGCTTCGCTATGACACCCATGGCCAAGATGAGCTAAAAGTCTACGACAATACAAACAAACTGCTTAGCAATGGCATTTTTGCAATTGCCATCGACAATAAAGGCCTGCCTTGGGTTGGCACCTATGGCGGCGGGCTCAGCCATTTCAATGGTTCAAATTGGAAAAACTACAACACGCCTGATGGATTAAACGATGCTTTCATTTACGATATCCAATTTGAAAAAGAAAAAATCTGGCTGGCCACCTGGAGTGGAGTCAATTTTTCGAAAAGGGATTCCCAGTCTGGCTATTCCTGGAAAAGTTACACCGTAGAAAATTCAAACGGGGGTTTGATCGACAACTGGGTCTATGCTCTAGAATTGGAAAAGTCCGGACGTGCATGGTTTGGAACCGAGTCGGGTATTTCTACCTATTATAAAGGAGAGTGGAAAGCTTTCAATCACTCCAATGGACTCGGAGCTCCTTATGAAAAAGTAAAACAAGATAACAGGGCAATCATGTCAATGTTTCAAGGGCAACATCATGCCGCTCAAGCTTCCCCATCTATTCCAAACATTCAGACCGCAGACTACAAGCCCGATTATATAGTGTCCATGCATCTCGACAAACAAAACCGATTGTGGATAGGTACCTGGGGGGGAGGATTGAGCCTGCTCGACACAAAGACTTTCACTTTTAGGAACTTCACTACTCAGGATGGTCTACCCGGAAATTTCATTCTCGCCCTCGAAGAAGACCGATCCGGCGGGTTGTGGATTGGCACCAATAACGGATTGAGTTTGTTTGACGGAAAAACATTCCAAAACTTTTCACGGATCAACGGACTCAAATCAAAATTTATCTTCAGTCTCGAAGCGGCAAAGGACCACTCTTTATGGATCGGGGGTCATAATACCCTTACCCGAATCGTTATTGATCCCACTTCAGGAATGCCACTGAACCTGCAATAATCGCTCTTACAGAGAGGGCGGAAATGCCTATCACCGGGCGTGGCCCGGCTAGCGAAGGAGGTAATATTAGCGAACCAATAGTTAAAGGCTCAATAGTATTGTCTGGTTTTGCAGGCACCTACCTATTCCCACCGGGCGTGGCCCGGCAAGTGAAGGAGGTAATATTAGCGAACCAAGTTAAAAGCTCAATAGCACTGTCTGCTTTTGCGGGCACCGACCTATTCCCACCGGGCGTGGCCCGGCTAAAAAGCCAGTACGATACCCAGCAACCCCGTATGGGTTTTTTGTGTCCTCAAAGGACTTGTTTTTTCCATATCTCCCGTTACCTCCGCCGTTAACTTAAAGTTACTCGCTAGCCAATAAGAAAGGTTTGCGGTCATAGTATTCGCATCCAACTCCGGCTTACGGTAAACCTTGACCCGATTGTATAGCAGAGAAGCAATCCATCTATCCATAAATGGATAGGTGATCCCGACAAAACCACCCCATGATTTAATTTTCCCAGAGCTACCCGCTGAAAAAAGGGCGTTGGAATCCTCTCCATATAGGAAATTTCCCCAGATACTAAAAGCATCGGCAATTAAAAAGTTAAAGTCAGGACCTATGCGAAAAAATTCATTTTTTACATTGCTGGTATTTTCTTCTCGCCCTGAATATCCATAAAAACCTATGCTGTCCCC
>JABJCF010000167.1 GCA_018665625.1 Nitrospina sp.
GCGCAAAAACAGTCCATACCATTTGAGACGTTGGATATCGTCTTCGCTTATGGACTCCCAGCCCTCTTTCGCGAATCGGGCAATGTCGTCTTTTATTTTTAATCCGTCCTTTTCGGATTTTATGATTTCAATTTTGTTCATGTTTCCCTTTAGTTATTGCGAGCAGATAAACTTCTCCCGCTGGATATACTAAAAGGGATTACAAGTTGCGTGCCAATATTTCAGAAAATGCGTTTATGGCTTATCTAATAGGGGGTTATGGGAAGCTGGCAATAAATTAAAAAAACAACTCTGCTTAAAAATGAAACAAAACAGAAGGCCAATGCCCATTATTAGAGCGCTCTTTAGGCTTTAGATACCTTTGAAACAATCCACGTTGGTTGACGAATGTCGGACAGAGTTATAGGATTAGTAAAATTATCTCTGAATTTTTGGAGACCGGACATATGACTTTTATTAAATTCGAATGGAGCTTTTAGGAACTTTCCCGAACAGACTCTTATCGACCCAAAGCGGACATTAAATATTTGAAGTTCGCTGACCTCTATCTCTTGCCCCGGAGGGTACACCGAAGCAACTCGCTTTTTCAGATTGAGTTTTATTTTCCGGAAAACTCATCACCTTCACATGCTTCCCCAATGTGATATATTCCTTCAGAGAAAGATGGCAGGCCTTAGTGATTGCCCCCTTTATTATCCTCATTGAAAATCAAACCGCAGGAGTTTTAATTATGGAAAGCAACAAACCAAAATACGGATTTCTAAACCCTCAACCCTACATGGAGCAAGCAATTGTTCGCATGAACGAAACTATGACGGTTGAGGTTCTAAAGCCACAGACATGGGACGACGACGAGATTGACAGTATCGTTTCAGTTTGTAAAGAGAAGGGTATCAAGTCCGTAGGTGGGTTTGCGCAAAAAGATGCTTTTCACCATATTTTAATCAATGAAAAACTTGGCAATGTGGTTCCTTCTCGGTTGGCATTTTTCTACTGCATGAATAAATACTTAATGAGAACTTTGGAGAGCGACGCATTCTATTTCGATGCCATAGATCCTCTCAATGAAACTGATGACGAAATTGTAAACAAGATTAAAGAATGGCCATTTATGCTAAAAAACACCTCTCTCTCTCTTGGACGAGGAATTTTTAAAATTAAAGACGAGCAGGAGTTGAGATCCACTCTCGCCGATTACCGGCAGGATATAGAGCTTCAAGAATTAATCGCATCTCAATATCGTTCTTATCTCAAGAGTGTAGACCCAAGCCAGGTGCCGGCCGTCGCACCGCCTTTTATTGCCGAACATTTAGTAAACATGAATGAGGCTGTTGAGTACTGTTACGAAGGCTATATCACTCCTGAAGGTGAAGTTGTGCACTATGCCCTCACCGAAGAAGTCTATTTCTCTAACCATCAGGCCCTTGGTTACGTCACTCCACCTATTTCAATAGACAACAAAATGGCAGATAAAATTGAAGCATGGGTAAACGACTATATGGGTAAATTTTCTGAGCTGGGATATCGGGGTCAATTTTTTAATCTTGAGTTTTGGGTCATGCCAGACGGAAGCATTGCACTTACTGAAATCAATCCGCGGGCAGCCCACTCTTACCACAACAACTATCAACATTCTTTTGGTAACTCGCTTTACGGTGATAACTTCTTACTGGCCGCAGGATTGAAACCAGAAAAAGATACTCCCTGGGCGAAGTGGCGCCGTGATGCGGGTCACAAGTTCACTCTAATCATTTTAATCACTGGTCGTGAGACGGGCAAGGTGTCAGATATTCTTGATTATGATTATGTCGAACATTTGGAGAATAACGAAAACATTCTTATTCGCCACACCAAACAACGTGATGATGTACTTACTGAAGGTGATATGACCGCTGCTGGTGTGATGCTCCAACAGATGTGGGTGGTCGGAGATACTCGAGAGGATGTAATTCGCAAGGAACATGAAGTGCGGAAAAAAATATACAAGATCCCACAGGAAGATGCTAAGTACCCATCTTACTGGGACCTTTAGGTCACTTTATAGTGGATAGAAGTATTATTGTAAATGGCCCTGCTTTTAAGCGGGGTCAGCTTTTGGGGCAATTCAAGGGGTCATCAATAAAAACTCTGTTGAACCATAAATTGAAATCCAATGCCGCGATATCGTCTGAGCAACAGACCTACTTGCTGGCTGCAAAAAAAAATCTCGAGAAATATACGCCCGTTTGTTATGAAGAGCTTTGTGGGCTTTCTCAAACAATAGAAATAGAACTAGCAAGTTTGCTTTATTTGTCTTGTGAGTATGAACTATGGATGGAGAATTCTCGAGTATCTGAAAAATGTACGGGGTTTATCACAACGAAGCAAACTTCTCAAAAAAATGATCTTATCATGGGGCAAACTAATGATGAGTCCCCTGAGGAATGGCTGGGAGGGAGTCACGATTTTGTATGCCATCATACTGATGACAAGGGTTTGAGAACACTAATTTATACTCACCCAGGAATTCCAGCTTATATGGGAATGAACAGTGCAGGTCTTGTTATGTTATGGCAGTACATCGACAATGGAGAAAGAAACTTAATGAATGGTATTCCAACCACAGCTCTCATCCGAGAGGCTTTGACGTATACCCACCTACGTGATGCCCTCCAGTTTATTGAAAGTGTGCCTCGGGCCGTACCTAACAACTATATTCTTGGGCAAAGTGGCGTAGGGGGTGTCAATATTGAGTGTACTCCGACGATTTTTCATAAAAGAGAAATAAAAAAAGGTAGCTTTTGCCACGCGAATCATATTTTAACCCATGAGAAATTAAAGGCTCAGGATATAAGCCGAACTCGCACTAGCTCAACAAGCCAGATCCGACAAGAAGCAATAGAGTCATTAGTTCCTCAAACCTGTAGCGAGCTCAGTGTTGAAAAAGCAAAAAAAGTTCTCACAACATCTCCTGTTTTTTATGATCGCACACTAGCGGCAATGGTCTTTGCTCCCATGGTTGGTGAAATGCATATTTGTTTCAAAGACTCGCCAAGGCATCATTTCCTAGTTTGCCGGATTTAAGGTAAGGGCCGAACCCATTTCAGGTTAAATTGTCTTGCGGAATTCCGGGTTCGTCAATGGAAACTGTTTCCCCTCAGCCAAAAGTGGACCATTCGAGGGAAAAATCTAAGAGATTCTTTCAGTTAAACTTTTCTTAACCGAATGTCCGCTTTTGGCCGTAAACCGACGCTGCTACCGCCTGCAAAAATCAGTTTCCCCCCCCGCCGATATCGAGAAGTAAAGTTTTAATCCCCCCTTTAAAAGGTGCCAACTAGGCGACAAAGCCCCTTAATGTAAATCACCCCAGCCCTTGTGAAATTTAATCTTAGCCTTCATGCTCGGCACGGGTACTTTATGAAAGAAGGAGTTTAAAACCAAAGACTTTAAAAACAATTCTAGAAGCCTAAATGCTACCGTTCGCTTAAAACCGTTCTGACCTATTCGCCCCCGGTCGCAGGACCGGAGGGTAGTTGAAGGACGGGAGTATAAAAGCCTTTATCTTCGCGGTGCCACCAGTTGCCGGTTTTATTGCGGGTCTCGGCATCGGTGAACCAGTAATCGTACACCACAGCCTGGATGTATTTCGGTGGTTTTTCGGGGAACGGGTTGCTGGCCAGCAAATCGAGCACCGGTGGCGAGCCTTGCAGAAGGCGGATCATGAACTGGATCAGCCATGGGTTTCTTTCATAATTGCTGAGCGCTGCGAACCACATCTGCCAGTCGAGCCTGGGTTGGTGCGGCGCGACAAAAGCCGGGGCCTTGTTCAAGTCTTCTGGCTTCCATTTAAACCCATAAGTTTTCCATTCCTGACCATCATTACTTCCCGCTATAAAAATTTCCGGACGCGAAGTGGTCATCACTGCGAACAGTCCGTATTGATTGACAATATGAAAAGGACGAATGGTGTTCACTGTATTTATAAAGATCGAGGGATAACTCACCGGACTGACAAACAGAGGAATGATATATAGTAAAAAGCTGATAGCCAGCACCCCCTGCCCCATTCCTTCGACAAAAAATTTCTTCCATTTTGGTATACGGCTTCTAACTTCTGAAAATGTTATTCGCCATTTTTTCGGAAAGCATTTATTAAACACCGCATCATCGAAAAGCAAAAGGCACAGGGCAATGGTCAGGATATTAAAGAAACAATAGTTTCCCGTTAATATAATCAGGAATTGAAAGGCAATTAATATGGAGGCTGCGGCATAACGAATTCTTCCCGGGCCAAAGATAAAGAAAGGAACAATCAACTGAATGACAAACACGGCCAGGACCGAATATTCCTGAAACCATTGCGGTAACTGATGCGCATACCAACCTATCCAGGTTGGCAGCGGTTGTGTTTCATAATGATAGAGGAGTGCCGACAGGTCTCTCCATGTAGGATCACCACTCGCCAGTTTGACCCAGCCCGATGTGAACATGACCCTAAAAAGCAGGAAACGGAATAGCAGGAGCACCCACGGTGACGGCTGCGGTTCGGTGGCTATTCGCGGTCGCCATTTAAAAGGTGCCAGAAAAATTGCCAGAAACCCTGTTTCGAGTAATAGCGTGTCCCATTGGAACCCGAGAAACTGCTGGCCCACATTGAAAAGGGAAAGGTAAAACAGCCATAAAATGAAAAGTCCGAGTGCCGGGGCAATCCCGGCCATCACCAATAGAGATACCGCCGCCCCAGCCAGACAGATGAATTTTAAAAATCCATCACTGGCATCCAGCCAGAACAGGGTGGGAAGTTTCCAAAACCGTTCGGGCCCCATTTTTGATTCCACTTCCTGCAGCAGGTTTTGCGCCGGGAGGATGCCTTCTTTGCCTATCAGACCCTCTATTTGGCTGCCAAATGAGGAGAAAGCGGCCAGATAGACCAGCCCTAGTATAATAAGGAAGAAACGCCTTGTCAGATGCCAGGTGGGGCGACCCAGAGTGCTCCCCCAAACTCCTCGCGTGAGGAGGCTGAAAAACTCTCTATTTTTCGCCACCTGGCCATATGACCACTCCGATATCGGCGCAAACCCGGGAACCTTTTCGTAGGCCCATAGGGGTACCTTGTGCAGGGTCGTAGCCAGAGCCTTAAAAACGCCCTTAGCTCCAGAATCATAGGTTCCATCCGGATAAATCAGGTAAATCGCGGAATCAAATTTTTCTGGGGGAATCTGGGGATATTGTGAGGCAACCTCCTGCGAGGGCTTATAAACCACCCGGTCTTCGGTAATATGCTGCCACCGGCGAACCCAGAAGGTGCAAAATCCACACGCACCGTCATAGACCAAAACCGGGCGGAGGGCCTCTACAGGCAACTTAACCTTGCTTATTTCTGTGCTCATGGGCACCTTTTACGAAAAAATAAAACATTGCCATAATCCCTACCACGCGGGAAACAAATAACAATAATTATTTCCATTATACCTGCTATTTCCCAGCCATTTGAGGCCAAACCCAAGCCGAAAAAACCCTTCCACTTCCATTCAAAAAAAGATTAATAATTTTGGGCGGTTGGGGCTTGCGTTCCGAGCCGACCTGATATAGTTTCTTTAGTTCTATATTATGATCAGAAGCCTTTTTCTCAAAACATATCCGGGCACTGACCCAACTTTCCAGGAACGATTAAATGGTAGATTTTACGCGTGAAGAAGTTGAAGCTGCGATTGAAGAATATGCATCCACTCTTGTTGAAGAAGAGGAAGATGAGTTTATAGATGATGATGAAGAAACAGGTGATGACGAAGAAACCGTAGAAGCTGAAAACGAGGAAGCTGAAACCGGGGAAGTTGAAGCCGAGGAAGAAGCCCCCGAATCTATTGCAGTTTCTGAACCTGAAGAAGAAGAAATGGGGCCTGCAGAAGTTTTTGAGGGCAAAGATTTATCCGGTCTCGATTTATCTGGAATCAATTTTCAGGGTATCAGTCTAAAGAACACCAACCTGCATAAAACGAATTTTTCAGGCAGCACCCTCTCTGATTCAAATATGGATCAAGCCAATCTGAGTGAGGCCAATTTAAGCAATGCTGAAATGGAAAACGTGAATTGTCTGGAAGCAACAGTAACAAATGCCAACTTTGAATCTGCCAATCTGCAAGGTGCAAAGTTTCTTGGGAGCAATCTTTCCGGATCCAACCTCGAAAATGCAAACTTAAGAAAATCGATATTTCTGGAAGCTAATCTATCTAAATGCAACCTGAACGAAGCTGATCTCAGCAGCTCCGATTTTTCCAGGACCAATTTGAGCCACGCCAAAATCGTTGAGAGCAATCTTAGTCGCGGGCGCTTCAATGGAGCCAATCTGGAGTCAGCAGATTTTACCGATTCGCGTCTGAGCATGGCGGTATTTTTTGAAGCCACTTTTAAGAATGCAAACCTGACCCGAGCTCAAGTTAAAGGTGCCAAGCTGGCAGGGGGTATCTTCGAAAACACCAGCCTGCCACGCGCAGATATTACCGGAGCCGACCTGACCGATGCAAAATTTCTAAATGCCAACTTGAGCCGAGCCAAACTCAATGGGGCTATTTTGCGAAGAACAGATTTAAATGGATCTGACCTGTCGGAAGCCGATTTGAGTATCGCAGATCTAACCGGAGCCAGCCTGACTGATGTCAAATTAATCGGCGCGAACATGGAAAGAATCAAACTCAATCAGGGAAAGCTATCAGGCGCAAAACTATGCGGCGCTAAAATGAACAAAGGTAAATTGTTTCAGGTCGATCTTAGCAAGGCCGACCTAAGCGGTGCCAATTTGACCGGTGCAGATCTCACAGAATCAAATCTGCAAGACTGTGATCTGAGTCGTGCAAACCTCACTGAAGCAATTTTGCTAAAAGCCAACCTCAAAACAACCTTCCTGATTGGTGCCAATATGCAAAAAGCAGAATTGGCAGAAGTGAATTTGGAAGATGCTAATATTGCTGGCGCGAAACTACGAAATACAAATTTCCAAAAAGCAAACCTGAAAAATGTCAACCTTCAGCGCTCTGACATGGAACATGCAGATTTTTCTCAGGCAAACCTGACAGAATCAAACCTCACCGGCTCCAAGCTGGGAGAAGCCATTTTTCGAAATGCGGATTTAACAGGTGCAGATTTGAATTTGGCAGATACTACCGACACCGATTTTTCAGGTGCGAAAGGTTATAATTCCTGAGATACTATTAATAATAAAATATCTGAACTCAGGTAATTGTCTTTAAAATGAAGAAGTTTATTTTTATATTCTCCACAATTATATTAGCTTTCTGTTTTTCAGCTAGCGCTCAAGCAACATCCTTAGAAAAAAATATGATCAAGGGAGCTAAATTTCTTGATGATATTTCTGAAGTTGGATGGTACAGAGTTGAAGGAAAAAGTCTCATCATTGGTTGGAAGGGCCTTCCTAATGATCTTCCACATACAAATCGTAAAGCAGCTATCCGTGGGAGTATCGCAACAGGTAGGGAAGTACATGTTTGGTCTGTACGTTCCTCCCAGAAAAACTGGAATGTCGGAAGCGGGAAGTCCTATATTTGCTTTATCTCTGCAATAAATGGTCGAGTAAAAAATGGAAATTGCAAACGATAAAATCTTAATACCTTAAGAGATTTTTTGCATCTAATCCCCAACAACCTTTACTTGAATAACTATGAACCATTTACTTAAATCAACAAATTTTACCCTGCATATACCCCCTAAAGCCAAACCTTTGACTCTAAAAGAAGTTCTACAACTTAGAGATGGCAGAGAGCTCACCAGAAACCAATTCTCCACCTTTTCCCGGACGATTGCTTTTCTGCCGCATTTGCAAAATATCAACCCTCTTAATTCCCAAAATTGATTTTATTCCCCTCAAAAAAATGGAAAAACTCGAAGCAGTTCAAAAAGTTTTAAGATTCAGCACCCCAACGCGAGAATGGTGCACCAAAGAATTTTCTGTTTACTTCGATGATTTCGATGAACAAAATGTGGATGATTACACCACAGGAGGTTATGGAGATATCGCTGATGAAATCCTCGAACGCGGATTAGATGAACAGATTATCGAAGAAAGCGATTTAGACTAAAAACCAGCACCCTCCTATTCCCAGCCCCTTAATATCCCTTGATCGAAAAAGCCAAACAAGGTTCTTGACCTAATAAGCAAAAGCCTTTAACTTAGAATAATTACATTTATATTTTAAAAGACCATATGAATGCCGACTTGTTAACAAAAAAAATTCTAGTGGTAGACCACTCCAAGGTTATCACTAAGATTGTTCAAAATTTTCTCGCACAATCTGGGTTCAATCCAGAAAATATTTTCCGTGCAGAAACAAAAAACCAAGCCTTGATGATGCTTGACCTGGAAAGTTTTGACCTGATTACTTCAGCGATTCATTTAAGGGATTCTAGCGGAATAGAATTGAGAACGGCGGAGCAATAATGTACCAGTGAGCCGTTGATATATTTTTTGTTGTGGCGGAGTAAAAGTGTCCCA
>JABJCF010000168.1 GCA_018665625.1 Nitrospina sp.
GAAAAAACTGAAAAACTTGAAGCAATTTTAAAACCTTTGCTGGAGGAAAACCCGGATTCTATAAAGCTGTCGGGAAAATACATTGCCACTGATGAGGTGAAGATTATTGGCAGTTATTCCCCGATGAAGTCAATCAAGTCGCTCGATTTAAGCGATAACCAGATTAATGACGAAGCATTGCTGCATCTATTTGAGTCAGATATTCTTTCGGGATTAGAAGAACTTTACTTGCAGATCAATTTTTTAACTGGCCAAGGATTGAGCAAACTCGCGCAATCTGAAAAAATAAAGCTGACTAATTTAAAAGTCCTTGTTCTTTCAGATAATCGTTTGAACGATTCATCAATTGCAGAACTGTTTCTTTCCAGTCACTTCCAAAACCTGAAATCCCTGGACGTAGGTTGGAATGAGGCGGGAAATGAAACAGCCAAAGCTCTTGGTGAGACCAAAAAATTCCCTGAATTAAAAATTTTGAAAATGGAGCGAGGCTACATTGATGGAGAGGGTTTTGAAGAATTCGTAAAAGGTGAGTTGGCGGATCAATTAGAAGAGGTGGATTTTTCGGCTAATAAAATCAATGATGCATCCATGAAGATTCTAGCGCAGGCGCCCAAATGGAAATCTTTGAAAATTCTTCGTTTATCCCAGAATAGATTTGGCAATGAAGGGGCAAAGGCTTTGGGTGAATCCGTCTCAATGAGTGGCCTTGTCAAACTCTATGTCGGCAGGAATTACTTTGATGAAGAAGGGGCGCAGGCCATTTACGAAAGCAAAGCCTTAACGAGCCTTAAGACATTGATAATCAAGGAAGGGGTCGATGAAGATGCGGGTCTTGTCAATTATTCGCGCCCAGAGCTTTTGCGACCGGATGACCCAAATGCTATCTGAGTTGTTTAAAATATTTTAAGCTTTTCTAATTTAGTCAGTTTGGATGAGTTTTTCAAAGCAGATTTAGCTTCTTCAGACTTTATCCTGTTCCCACCTAAATGCAGGTAAGTCAGATTGCTGAGGTTGTCTGAATTGGCAATGGCTAAAGCGCCTTCATCTCCAACACGATTGTCCACTAAATTTAGATAATTTACTTTTGTGAGAAAAGGCGATTGAGCCAAGGCTTTGGCTCCCTCGGCTGTAATGCCATTGCATTCCAGATTTAACGTTTCCACTTCTGAAAATAAATCCGTTTGGGAAAGAATTGTAAGGCCTTCATCTCCCAGATCGTTAGAGCCCAAGTGCAAGTAATTGACTTTTGGAAGGAAGGGTGAAGAGGTAAGAATTTTTATGCCCTCCGGCCCCAGGCGATTATGGGTAATGATCATACTGGAAATGGTTTTTACAAACGGGAAATGGGCGATCATTTCGGCGAGTTCGCGCCCATGATTTTCTTCTATTTTCCCAGACTTTGAAAACAGGTAGGCGTCTTGGATTTTAAGAACTTTTTTGTCTTTGATATTTTCAAAAAGTATCTTTTCCTTTGGGGAAAGGTTTTCGCCCTCGCCACCATAGTTTTCGCCATCGTTACACAGCTCTTCCCAGTTTTTTAATTTGTCTTGCATATGGTTTAGCGTTTAAGGCGCTTTTCTTTTGCGCAGCCTGCCTGATTTCCCATTTCGCAGGCTCTTTTATAATATTTTATTGCTTTGCTCTGCCGACCCTCTTTGTAATTCAAAGTGCCCATATTGTAGCAAGATTGGTCCTCTCCGGCTTCGCAGGCTTTATCAAACATTTTTCTGGCCTGTTTGAAATCTTTGCTATAAGGAGTTCCTTTCATCGCTAAAAGGATGCCGCCATTGGTGCATCCTGTCATGTATCCTGCATCACAAGCTTTCTCGTAAAAGCTAATGGCTTTTTTATTGTCCCTTTCAACCGTGCGATAACGTTCTCCTACTTTAAAGCAGGCTGTAGAATTTCCTTCGTTACAAAGGGCTTCCCTTTTTTGTTCCTGTGTTTGTTCTGCGAAAGCTCCGGGAATAAAAAATACCATGCTAAAAAGAATGACGATGGGTCTGATAATATATTTCACAATTACCTCTTTTCCATTTTCAGGTTATATGAGGGGAAAACAATAAACTCATTTTTTAATAGTCAGTATATCATAGAGGTTTTCTGGGGGTGGTAAAAGCTTTTTGGGATCAAATAACTGATTAAAAATCTTTAGTTTGCATCATTGCGAATATTTTATTAACCTTCATGCTATCTTTAAAACTAACCCTATGTTGAAGCCTTTGTTATATGGTTTCGCCCGTCAATATATATTGTTAACAGGTAAGATTTCCGTGAATATTGTAATGCTAGGTTATCGCGGCACAGGAAAGTCCGTGATCTCAAAAATACTTTCCGAAAAGCTTCGCATGAAACTATATAAAATCGATAAGTTGATTTCTGATTCGGCTTGTAAATCGATTCCTGAAATAGTTGAAAAAGACGGCTGGGAGAGTTTCCGAAAACTAGAGTCAGAAATTGTGGCCGATGTTTCTGGCAAGGCTAAAAATAGTATTATAGATTGTGGCGGTGGCGTGGTCCTAAACGATGCAAATATAGTGAACCTTAAAAAGAATGGGGTTTGTATTGTTCTTACTGCCAGCCTGGAAACAATTATAAAAAGAATTCGTCACGATTCCAATCGACCTTCTTTGCAAAATGGACTCAGTTTTGAAGACGAACAGAAAAAAAATCTTGCGGAGCGGGAAGATAAGTACCGCGCTGCTGCTGATTTTATATGCGATACCTCACATCGACGACCCAGAGAGTCTGTCGGGGATATAACCGAATTTTTAAAAACGAAGGGATGGAATTTAAAATGATGAGCCCTTTGTTTGAGAGTTTAGTGGTAAACAATCTTACAATTCTGGCGGATGAGCCGGATGATTCGACGGCCATGGTTTGGAATGAGGCTGAAACTCAGGCCGAGTTAGAAAGCAATGAAAAGGCTATATACCGCCTTGATCTGAATGATAAAGAGATTTTGCCAGAAGAAATAGAGGATCTGTTGTCCTATAGCAAAACTCGGAAGGTTAAAGATCTCAGGCTCGATAAGAATGAATTTTTTGACGAAGGGGTGAGCTTGCTTGTCGAAGCTCCGGCTTTACAAAAGTTAATAACACTTTCTCTTGCCCACAATAAATTGTCGAATCAAGCCGTTGCGGCTTTGGCATCATCGGAGATCCTTGTAAATCTTAGAAAGCTTTTCTTGCAGGGGAATCAGATTGGTGTAGAAGGTTTAAAGGCTTTGGTGGCATCGGAAACTCTTTCGAATTTACAGCTTTTGTACTTGAACCTTAATCCTATAGGGCCTGAGGGAGCCAGGATTTTGGGCGGAAAAGGAAAAGTTAAGCAGTTGGAAGAACTTTATCTGCAGGGAACGCGTTTGGGGGAGAAAGGGTTGCAAGCTCTTTGTGAATCCGGGAATTTTAAAAAACTTAAGCTTCTTTCCCTCGCGGGCAACGGGTTAGACGACCATGCAGCTGAATTGATCTATCACTCAAAAGCTTTCCCTGAATTAAATACGTTAGATCTTTATCACAATAAAATAAGCGATCAAGCTGTAGATCAGCTTAGAGCATCACCAAACCTTCCCAAACTAAAAGCTTTGCAGGTCGATTGGCGAAGTTGATTTTTCCGCGAAAGGGCGTATGGCTCAAAAACTACCCAGCAAAAAAAATATCCTTTCCCATTTCGATGAAAGAGATCCTGTCATGGCAGGGGTTATTCGCAACAAGGGTGCGTTTAAGCTGAGTCTAAACCGCAACTATTTTCTGGTTTTGTGTAAAGCTATCATTGGTCAGCAAATTTCCACAAAAGCTGCGGAATCGATCACCCAGCGTTTTAAAAGTTTGTTTCCCAGTCAAACTCCTACACCCAAAAAAGTGGCAGTAATTTCGGCAATCAAGCTCAGGCAATCCGGCTTGTCGGGACAAAAAGTGAAGTATCTAAAAGACCTCGCTGCCCGATTTTTGGATGGCTCAATAAGACCTCGCCGTTTTCCCTTATTAGGTAATGAAGAGGTTGTTGAAACTCTAACCTCTGTCTACGGAATAGGTAGATGGACCGCAGAAATGTTCCTTATTTTCTCTTTGAACCGGACCGACATATTGCCTTTGGGAGATTTGGGGCTTCAGGCAGGAATAAAAAAGATATACAACATGCGTAGCTTGCCTTCCCCGAAAAAGATGCTTGCCTTGGGTAAAAAATGGCATCCCATGGAAACTGTGGCAACGTGGTATGCATGGCGGGTGCAGGATGCAGAAATTATAACCTATTGAAAGCTTTCGATTGAGGTAAGGATAATTATGGATTTTATAGATGAAAAAATTGAAGAGTATGCCTTCAATCACACCAGTTACGAAGGGGACCTCTTAAAACAACTCGAAGAAGAAACCTATGAAAAACTAGAGATCCCTCAAATGACAACAGGGAGAATTGAAGCAAGACTGCTAAAATTACTGGCTCGGTTGGTTAATGCCAGGCGTATATTGGAAATCGGTACATTCGCGGGTTACAGCGCACTTTCAATGGCAGAGGCTTTGCCCGAAGAAGGGGAACTGATAACCTGTGAAATGGACCCTGAAGCAATTGTTGTTGCAAAAAAATACTTTGGCATGAGTGCGCATGGGAAAAAGATTAGGTTGATGGAGGGGCCGGCATTGGATTCTTTAAAATCGATTTCAGGTCAATTCGATATGGCTTTCATCGATGCAGATAAGGAAAACTACAGTAATTATTATGAAGCTATTCTACCGATGATTCGTTCCGGCGGATTGATTGCTGTCGACAATGTGCTATGGAGCGGCCGTGTGCTTAATCCCATAGATAAATCAGATAAGGCCATTCACCAGTTCAATGAGCAAGTGATTCAGGACGAAAGGGTAGAGTCGGTTTTGCTTACTGTGAGAGATGGATTAAATTGTATTGTCAAAAATTAGTATGCAATGGATTGGCGGGTGCGAGAGGTTGATCCTCGTATTGGTCTGTGATAACTTAAAAAAAATTTAAAAAAATAATAATTTCTCGGGAATCTAATATTTATGGCTGAAACACTCGGTAGCCTTGTCGACAAACTTTCAATAAAAAACTTAAGGATCTGGCATCTCGATGAGGCGTTGGAAAATGATAATGCATCGAAGCATGAAGAGTTAAAGGCCAAGCGCGATCTGGCTGACAAACAAAGACAAAGCCTTGTTGATGAGATCAATGGTTTCCTCGTTGCCGCTTTGGAAGGAGAAGTGTGCATTCGCGATGAAAAAATTAAAATGTATACCAATACAAATGTTTCTTCATCTGACCATGTAAAAAAATTGGGAGAAGCTGTAAGCGAATTGGCTTTCAGGAATATAAAGCTTTGGCATTGCGAAGATGAAGTAAGGCGTACAGATTTGCCAGATTCAGAAATTGTAGAAATAAAAAGGCGAATTGATGCAACCAATCAGGAACGTAATAACCTGATGGATAAAGTTGATGAAATTCTTCAGAGTCAGTCTGAAGGGAAGTAGGGTTCTTAAAGGTAGGTATCCAGCAATTCTTTTCTTTTACTGTTGTATTCATCTTCGTCTACCAGGTTTTTTTCGTAAAGATCTTTTAAGAATTGCAATTTCTTTTCCAGCTCGGGATTTATTGTGGGAGGAGAGGGGGCTTGTTTTCGCGTAGGTGCTCTGGTAGCCCGACGTGCTTTCCTTTTTGTCCTTGTGGGAGCGGGTTCTTGGTAAGCGGGGTTGTTTCTTTCTGAGTATCTGGGTTGGGACAGGCTAGCCTCTATCCAATTTTCCGAAGCTTCAGAGCCAAGTAGTTTTTTTGTCGAATGATAATGTTGTCCTGGGCCTGGCACCAATCTCCAGTTACTCCCTCCCCATCCAGTAAAAGAACGGCTGGAAAAGCTACCCCCCTGAATGGTTGAGAATTTCCAATTCAATACTTTTTTGCTGGGAAAAACAATTCCTTCAGTGCTTCCACCGGGTGTTTCCAACTCATAATAAACTATTTTGTTTGCGGGAGCTCTGTTCAACGCTTTGGTTAAAATGCGTGTCATACGAGTAATATCTTGAGGCATGAAAACGAGTTTCTTTTTTCCAAAAAGAGAGAGCTCTTCATATTTCAAGGACCGCATTTGCTGACGAACTTGCCCTTCAGATAATTGAACAGGCTTCAATCGGATGTCAGCAAGATCATGGCCCGCAGCGGATTTTGACTTATACATTAGGGTCAAACCCTTGGCTTCAAGTTTTTTTTCGCGGGTGGTAGAGCAACCCGACAATAGCCCTAGCAACAGGGTAGGGATAAGAAAAAATACTAAAAGTGGTTTATGTAATTTCATATCGTCAAATTATTTCTCAAAGCTTTTGTGCGATAAGAGATGCAAAAGCTTTTGGGTCTTCGTCAACTTCCCTGTATCTTAAAATTCGAAAATCATCAAAAACTCTTAACAATTCATTTTGCTCTAAAACCCATTCCTTTTTAAAGTTGCTGTATTTTAAATAGTCCACGTTAAACGTTTCGTAAAATAAAATTCCGCCAGGTTTTAAAGTCTTCCGTATTTCCGGGAACAACTTTCGTTCGAGGAAATTAAAGCAGAGCACCAAATCATATTCATTTTCTGGAAAGGAGCTACTATCTAGATCGGCGGAAACTATTGTAATCTTTACGTTTTTTTCGTTTGCGAGGTTTTGGGCTTTGCTGAGGGCAATCTCGGATATATCTAAACTAATCACGTCATAACCGAAAGAAGCGGCAAAAACGGAATTTCTTCCCTCACCGGCGGCAATATCCAGGGCTTTTCCGCCTTTAGAGAGAAAACGGGTGTGGGATTTTAGCCACTCACAGGGTTCTTTCCCTGAAATATAGCTATCACCTTCATATTTTGAGTTCCATTTTTCCTTGTCTTTCAAAGACATATAAACTATCCGAATAGGGGTTCGAGTGCGATTATTATAAAGGCGAGTCAAATCAATAACAAGCAGATGTCGAGTCTGGGTTACAGTAATTACGCTAAATCTTGACATAGCCGTCTTTTTTTCTTAAGATGACTGTTTTATTTACAACTCTAGGGCGGGGAATTTTCCCGTTTTCTATTGTTAGATTATCGGGAGTGATGGGAATGATTGCAGTAATTCAAACAGGCGGCAAACAATATAAAGTATCTGAAGGTGATGAAATTCAAGTTGAAAAACTTGATGGCAGTGTTGGTGAAAGTATTAATTTAGAAAAAGTTCTCATTTGCGGTGAAGGGGATTCTGCAAAAGTGGGGAATCCTTTTCTGGAAGGCTGTTCTGTGGTTTGTGAAGTGACAGAGCAATACAGAGATAAAAAAATCATCGTATTCAAAAAGCATAGACGAAAAAACTACCGCAGAAAAAATGGACACCGTCAATCAATGACACGTTTGAAAATAACTGCAATTAACGCGTAATTACTGGGGAAACGGAACATGGCACATAAAAAAGGACAGGGAAGCACTTCAAACGGTCGCGACAGTAGAGGCCAAAGACTGGGCGTAAAAAGGTATGGCGGGCAAGCGGTTAAAGCAGGAGAAATATTAGTGCGCCAACGTGGTACTTCTTTTCATCCTGGAGACAATGTCGGGCTGGGAAGCGACTATACGATTTTTTCAAAAATTGCGGGAGTTGTAAAATTTGAACATCGTGATCGCAAAACGCAAAAAATCAGTGTCCACCCACAAAACTAAACTCGTCTCTCCATTCTAAGCTTTTCCACGCAAAGCTTGAAAAACCACCCCGGGCTATTTAATAGCCCATACAAAAATAAAACACATGTTTATTGATCAGGTTAGCATCTCTGTAAAAGCAGGAGATGGTGGGGATGGTTGCTGCAGTTTCAGGCGCGAGAAGCACATCGCTCTAGGTGGCCCCGATGGCGGCGATGGCGGAAAAGGCGGGGATATAATTCTCGAAGTTGACCCCAACCTCACCACTTTAATTGACCTCAGATATAAGAAACTTTATCAGGCTGAAAACGGAAAGTCGGGTAAAGGAAATCAGATGACGGGAAGGAGTGGAAAAAGCCTTACCGTTCGTCTTCCCCCAGGGACATTGGTCAAGAATGAGGAAACTGGAGAACTCCTGGTTGATCTGAAAGAAGCGGGCCAACAATTTGTTGTTTCAATAGGCGGCCATTATGGACAGGGTAACGCACGTTTTAAAACTTCCACCAACCGAGCCCCCAGAAAATTTGGAAAAGGAAAGCCAGGCGAAGTCCATCAGCTTTTTCTGGAACTAAAACTACTGGCTGATGTTGGCATTATTGGCTTCCCAAATGCCGGCAAATCTACTTTGATATCTCGAATTTCAAATGCCCGACCCAAAGTTGCGGGATACCCTTTCACTACGCTGGTTCCAAACCTTGGGATAGTAAGGCTTGAGGAGGGAGAGTCGTTTGTTGCAGCGGATATCCCTGGTTTGATAGAAGGGGCTCACATAGGCAAGGGGCTGGGTCATCAGTTCTTGCGGCATATAGAACGGACCAAACTGCTTCTTCATCTGGTAGATTTTTCTGATGTCGAATTTGAAAATATTCTGGATCGATACCAAAAATTGCAGATCGAATTAAAAGCCTTTAGCGAGAGCTTGTTTAAAAAACCACAAATTATGGTAGCAACTAAAATGGACGATCCTCAATCCATAGAGAATCTGGGGAAATTAACGGAGTCCTTGAACCAAATGAATCTATTGGTGTTTTCGATTTCATCAGTAACGGGAGAGGGCGTGGAGAAACTTCTATGGAAGATAAAGGAATGTTTGGCCGCAGATAAGATTGATGATGAGGCGGAATTTTAATGCTAAAGGTGTGATGCGAATTAATTATTGAATCAAAAAGTCTTGGAATTTAATTTTTTTGACCCTGGTGTCACCTT
This sequence comes from Nitrospina sp., assembly GCA_018665625.1. The sequence continues at coordinate 8,858 of JABJCF010000168.1, forward strand.
CGATTTTCTTGTTATAAGCGAGTTTTAAACGTTTTTGCAGTTTTTCTTTTACATAAAGAATATCATTGTAAAATTTTCTACTCAGGAACCTTTCAACAGTTTGTACTGTAATTTCTTCAAAGTAGGGCAGTGCGTTTTGCAAAATCGTCGCTCCAGATTCATTGTCAAAAGTTATTTCAAGTGTGAAGCTTAGAACTCTGATGTCATTTACATCAAAGGCAACTGGCATTATGGTTGCAAGCTTAACCATTTTAGCTTCAGGTGACAAGGCGGCCTTTAGGCCAGCAGAATCTTCTTCAACCACTTCTACCTCTTTTGCGGCTTCCGATAGGGTGTCTGACTTATTTAGTTCCTGAGCAACATCAGATTGAGTATCTTCTTTAGTCATTCCTGGAACATCGGGTTTCTTTGTTTCTTCTTTGGGGTTTGGTTGGGTAGCAGCTTCCTCTTCCGGCGGAGAAATTTTATTTTCGTCATTTTTTGGGGTTAAACCTTCAGGAACTTCAGCTTCTGTTTTCTCCACTTCCGCAAGTTCAGGAGGGGCAAATGTTTGCATTGCGAAATACGCACCGCCTGCAGTCAGTAAAATGCCCAGCACACCTCCTGCCAGCATCATTTTCCCTGTTTTGGTAGCAGGAACTGAAATGGGTCCTATTTTTATTCTTTCTTCCTCTTCCTCGTCGTCTTCTTCCTCGTCAGCCTCTTGTTCTTTTTCTTCTGTTTCCTCTTCGGTTTTTTCTTCTGCTGTTGCGGTTTGTTCAGTAGATTCCTGGTCGGCAAAAGCTTCAGCCCACATATCTTCTTCGCTCATTTCGGCAGCGGGCTCTTCTGCTTTTTCTTCGGCAGCTTCTTCTTTTTCTTCTGTTTTCTCTTCGGTTTTTTCTTCTGCCGTTTGTTCTGTAGATTCCTGGTCGGCAAAGGCGGCGGCCCACATATCTTCATCGCTCATTTCGCCAGCGGGCTCTTCTGCTTTTTCTTCGGCAGCTTCTTCTTTTTCTTCGATGGGTTCCTCAACAACCTCTTCAGGTGTTTCTTCGGAGGTTTCTACTAATTCATCCTCTTCTTGATCCTCATCTTCCTCTTCATCAACTTCTTCTACAGGAGAATCAGTTTCGTCTGCTTCGGTTTCTTGAGAAGCGGCGGATTCTTCAACAGGTTCTTTCTCTTTTTCTTCATCCTCATCTTCGTCATTGAGAATATCGTCTAATAGGCTATCTAAATCTTCATCCTCTTCGTCAGGTGATTCATCATCCAAATCTACAGATTCATCATCTTTTTCTGACTCAGGAGACTCATTTTTAGGTTCATCGGCCATCGTGTCTAACTCCAGTTCCTCCCCTGATTCATTCAGGGTTTCTCCAGAGTCCTCTTGGGTTTGGGTATCTCCGCTGATGAGATCATCGAGCATGTTATCGAGTTCGGGCTCAGGTGCACTTTCGCTGGCTTCTTCAGACTCAGCCTCTTTGTCACCGCTGATGAGATCATCGAGCATGTTATCGAGTTCGGGCTCA
>JABJCF010000169.1 GCA_018665625.1 Nitrospina sp.
ATGAATGTGTGCGCTGTTCTTTTCGACAAAGGCCTTACTGTCGTCTGCCTCTTCACTGGTTTCACCGGGAAAGCCAAAGAAACCCATCAAGTGATTCCATATCCCGGCTTCGGATGACATTCGTAAATTGGTTTCGATAGCATCGAGTTTGGTGGCTTTATCCATTAATTGCAATACGCGCTGGTTGCCCGACTCGTAACCGAAGTGAAGGTATTTACAACCCGACTCCGCGACATCTTTCCAAACTTGTTCTTCAAGCAAAGATTCTTCAAACCGCATATGCGTGGTCCAGGCGATATCGAGCTTGTCGTCGATCAGGCGACGTGAAAGTTTTTGGAATAAGGCCGGTGGATAAGATTCGTCGGTGAAATGAAAAAAGCGCGTGCCGTATTTTTCTTTGAGAAAACGGATCTCTTCAACAATATGGTCGACTTGTTTGGTGCGAAAGCCTTCGACATAACCCTGGAAATGGTCGCAGAAGGTGCACTTCCCCCAATAACATCCTCGTGTAGCGAGGTAGGGCAGAATCAGTTGTGGAACAAAATATTTTTCGAGTGGCAGTCCATCAAAATCTGGTGGTGGCAATTCGGCCAGGGACTCTGCGAAAACCTCTTTGTTTACGTGAACGCCTTTTTCGTCTTTAAATATCAAATTCGGTAAAGTTGAGAAGTCATCGCCGTTTTTAATTGCTTCGGTCAATTTGAGGTACGCAGACTCGCCTTCATAAACGATGGCGCTGTCGAATAGTTCCCACAAGTTTTCCATTCCCGGAAGCATGTCGCGGATTCGCGTGATGATGTTGCCACCCAATGTGATATGGGTGGCAGGGAATTCTTCCTTGATCATTTTGCAAAAAGTGAATGTCGGGATCAGTTGTTTTTGCTGAACGACAGAGATGCCTACCATTAGCGGCCGTTCGCGCTCCATCACCGGACGAATCAACATGGAGTAGACATCGCGATAAATATTGATCTGATCGTCGTCTAGAGATTCAATGATCTCGCTTGACATAAACGGTTTGTAGACAATATCGGTTTCAATGGGAGGGAAACAGATTTGCGCCGGGTAGTAACCCAGAGAAATCAAGGCCATCGTTTGATGCAAGCAGTTTGTGGCCCATTCTAACTGGTCGATGTCATAGAAGGCCTGACTGCGAAGAATTTTCTTGGCGCGTTCTACGTCATTGGAAAAATGTTCGAATAGCTCGGAGGTGCAGGTTAATAAACGATCTAGCAATTCCTGTTCTTCTTCATCCAGTTCTCTTTTTTCCTGGACTTCATGAAGATGCTGTCTTTCGTGAGCGATACGCTGGGCAACATGCTCGAGAAAACGTCGGCTGAAAAACAAATCGTACATTTCCACATTGACGTCCATTTGCACGACCTCGTGCCCGGCAGGGCGCAGCACCGAAGCCAAAGACGGCAGGCTCAAATAGGGCTCTGAAGGTAACCAGTCGGGTGGAAATAAAAGTAAGTTTTTCATGTCAGATTTTAGGTTTGCTTATGCCCTGCAAAGAACTTTTTCCTCTTCTTCAGCAGGCGGTTGTTTGCCGTTCAATGCCTCTTTACCAAATTTATCTATATAGAGTAGAAAATGTTCGCGTGGCAGCGTACCCCAAACTTTTAAGGATTGAAAATACTCCTCTGCCATTCGAATGCATGTGTCGTTCATTTCAACCGCTTCTTCACGAGACATTCCTTCTTTTGCTACAAAGTCCAGATTCATGGCAATGTTTCTATCGGGGTCTTCAATAATTTTTTCGATGGAAAACTTTTCTGGATATTGGTAGCAGCTCGAATCCCGATTCAATAGGAACACGCCGGGCCCGAAGGAATGGATCGATTGCAGATTATTTCTTAAAAAGTCGATGGTCTCTTGAGCTTCGGGTCGAGTTTCTGTGGGGAACCCGAAAAACAAAAAGGAATGGTTCCAGATGCCAGCGTTATGACTTTTCATTAATACATCGTGTTCCACTTCCTTCGTTGTTCCTTTATCGATGAGAGCCAGCACTCGATCGTTCGCGCTTTCGAGTCCGAACATGAGGAAGATGAATCCGGCCTGTTTCATTTTTCCGAATAGTTCTTCGTCCATGACCTTTTCAAATTTTAGAAGGGCGAGGGAACGGATTTCAACTCCACGCTCAATCATTTCTTCCGACACATCATTCAAAGAGTGGGGCGAGACTGCTTCATCAGAAAACGTGAAGTATTTGGTGTTGTATTTTTCCATTAAGTTTTCAAGCTCATCGACCATTGCCTTGGTTTTTTGTTTACCGTAACGATGACCATAAACAAAACTATGCGTGCAAAATGTGCATTTACCCCAATAGCAGCCACGGCTTTGCAGCACAGGGATGATGGGGTAGGGGGAAAGATATTTATCCATCGGCAGGCCATCAAAAACCGGATTGGGCAATTCCTCGAATCGCAGTTCGACTCTTTCTTTATTTTGCACAACTTCTCTTCCGTCCAGGTGGAGCAGGTTGGGAACTGTGTATAGGGCGTCACCTGCCTTCAATGCAGAAAGCAAACGGTGCATGGGTTCTTCCCCCTCGAAGGTGACAACGCTATGGCAAAAATCGTCAAAAAATTCCGGGTGGCCGATCAACTGGCCTGCGTTGACGCTGAAAATGGGACCGCCGAGTGTGATATGCAGATGCGGATATTTTTCTTTTAACATTCTTGCCAGTGTGAGACCGGGAATGATTTGTGAAATTCCAATTATAGAAATACCGACCACATCGTATTCCTGCCAGTTTTCTGTGGACAGCAAAACATTTTCATACAAATTTATGAATGGGTTGGTGGCGGTGTCGCGGGTGGATTCGTGAGCTTTTCGTGTGGACTCTTCGGCGCGGGTTCCACTTTCAAAAGTCGACAAACTGAAAATTGCCGGAGCATATGCGTCTGAAACCAGCTTCAAAGCAGACTTAATGACCATATCGGCCTGCTGGTATGCGCCAAAGTCGAAAAACCGCTCTGGTGTGCGCATGACCGATTTGGCTTCTTCCACTCCATCAATGATTCGGTCTGAAAACTTGAGTCCCATAGAGAGAACGTCCAGATGCGATTTTTCTTTAATCGAAAGCGAACTCTGAGCTTTTAAGGACTGCTGCCGTTCCTTCATCAACTCTTCCGCCTGTCGTAACAAAGGGGCAGACAGAAAATGGTCGTAAGATTCAATGTTGAAATCCCTTTGAGATACCTGCCACCCCTTTTCCTGCAAAAAAGCAGTTAAGTAGGGGGTGCTCAAATAAGGCTGAGTTGGGTACCACTGGGCTGGAAAAATCAATAATGTTTTCATGATGTTACAATAATACCATTTTCCCCCACTCCCGTGGAAGGGAAAGTGCAATGCGCTTATTTCTTCGCAATTCCCTTTGAACGCAGAAAAAGATATTCATATTGAATCTAGCGGTCACGTCCACTATTACCCCTTCGGGGCATGAAGATTAACGAAGGGATATAACACGTGGGAGGAAATATAAACGAGCCTATAGTAAAAAGCTTGATGGTACCTCTTGAATTTACGGGCATCTACCCATTGGCTCCACGCCGAGTGGTGGCTTAGTCCTTGACAAGAAGGGTCTTGGGTGAAATAATTCAGCCTACCTTCCCGCATTTCCCTCACTTGAAGGATGAATAACCATCTGATTTGGTGGGGTAAGGCGGGTTTTTCGTATTTTAAGAAAGAAAGAGTCATGAAAAGAACATTTCAACCCAGCAATATTAAGAGAAAACGTGTGCACGGATTCCGAAAACGTAGTGCTACTGTAGGTGGCAGGCGTATTTTGGCCAATCGCAGGCGCAAAGGAAGAAAAAGCCTGTCTGCCTGAAAAATGGCTGACTACTCGTTTAGTAAACTGGAGAGGCTTACCAAAAGACCTGAGTTTGCAAAAGTCCTCGCTGAAGGGAAAAGAAAACGCATAGGAAAATTATGCACTGTCTTTTCTCTTCCGAATGGCTTGGATAGGAAAAGACTTGGAATCATCGCATCTAAAAAAGTAGGTAATGCTGTCGCGCGAAACCGGGTCAAAAGAGCCATTCGCGAAATATTTCGACACATAAAACACCAGATGATTCCAGCAACGGACATAGTTGTGATTTCCGGAAAGGAAATGGTTGTCGAGTCCTACAAGGTTATAGATGAAAAGCTTTCGAATGCCCTTCTGGCTATCAAGTGAACCCTCTATTTTAAATTTTCCCGGCCCCAAATGTTGAATTGGATTTTCCTTAAATTGGTACGTGGATATCAGCGGTGGATATCGCCACTTTTCTTTCCGGCGTGTCGTTTTTATCCCAGTTGTTCGGAATATGCAGCACAGGCTCTAAAACGTTATTCATTGATTAAAGCATTTGCTTTGATTGTTGCTCGTCTTTTTAAATGCCACCCTTACTATGAGGGAGGAGCAGACCCGCTAAAATAAAGCCGTTGGCTTTTTACGAATATATATTCTATGGGAATAATTAGTATTAATACTCGTTAATCATATAGATAGTTTTTTAAGTTAAGTGGAGATTCGATTTGGAAAAAAGATTATTACTCGCCTTTGTTTTGTCGCTGGGGGTTTTTATTGGCTGGGGTGCTTTTATGGCACAATTCCAACCTCCGCCGCCGGTCGAACAATCGGATTCCGCAAAAATACCGAAGCAACCTGCTTCCACAAGCCAGGCTCCCAAAACATCGAGACCTGTAAATCCAACGGATGATTCGCAACCGGTGGATACATCAACGCCCGCTGTCGCCAGCCCGTTTGTGGGAAATGAAAAAGAAATTCATGTTGAATCGGGAGACATTCATTACGTTTTCAGTAATAAAGGCGGGGTGCTGAAACAAATCCTGCTTCCTCGTTTCAAAAACGATGCGGGTGATGTTATCAACTTGATCAATAACCCGGATCACTTGACTGCAGCCTTGTCTCTCAGGTCAGATGACCCGGAAGTCACCTCCGTTTTGCAAAACGCTTATTATGAACCCTCAATAACTTCTATCGTTTTGAGCGAGATGAGCCCAGAAGCGACTCTTACGTTCACTCTTAAACATGAGTCGGGACTGGAAGTCTTCCGCGAGTTTAAATTTCGCCATAATGATTATTTGATGGAAATAAAAACCCGTATCACCGCTTCTCCCTTGGCTGATAAAAACCTGCAATACTCCATTCTTTTAGGACCGGGGATGGGCGGTAAAATATCCTCGCAAACCGATTACATAGTTTTTTCCGGTGCGACCGTTTTCAATAACAACGAGCGCCTGGAGCATCCGCCAGAAGATTTAAACACTACCGCTTACCATAGGGGCGAGTTGAGTTGGGTTGCTTTCCAGAATAAATATTTTGGCTCTGCCCTTGTTCCATTACAAGGGAGCAATGCGGGGATCGTGTTTAAAGAAAAAGATCAGGTTTTTGTTGGGCTGGAATACGAATCCGTTCAATCTGCTGCCACCGCCTCGCATCTATTTTATGCGGGTACAAAGGAACTGGAAATATTGGAAGAGGAGGGAAACCAACTCGTTCGCATGATCGACTACGGATGGTTCGGCAACAAGTTCGCTTTTCTTGTGAAGCCTCTTTTGAAAGTGCTGGCTTATTTTTATGGGTTAACGCAGAACTACGGTTGGTCTATTATTTTGCTGACCATTATTATCAAGTTGTTGTTTTTCCCTCTGACGCATAAAAGTTTTAAGTCCATGAAAGGCATGCAGAAGGTACAGCCTTACGTGAAAATAATTCAGGAAAGAAATAAAGACGATCGTCAGAAAATGAACGAAGAATTACTGGAGCTTTATAAAAAACATAAAGTGAATCCAGTTGGCGGTTGTCTGCCCATGTTATTGCAGATACCTGTTTTTATCGCTTTGTATCACGCTCTGTTTTTCTCGATCGAACTTCGTGGTGCCCCGTTCATAGGGTGGATCACCGACCTTTCCGTGCAAGACCCTTATTATGTGACGCCGGTGCTTATGGGTATCACCATGTTCCTGCAACAAAAAATGACGCCCTCTGTTGGCGACCCGATGCAGCAAAAAATTATGATGTTTTTGCCAATCGTGTTTACCTTCTTGTTCATTTCATTCCCGGCAGGACTGGTCATCTACTGGACGGTCAACAACATGCTGACCATCTCGCAACAATATTACATCTACAAAGTCCTCAAAGACTAGCCCTCTGACGAAGGGAGCGATAGGTCCATTCTCTTTAAGCGAAACAGAAATGAAAAAGCTTCTGGACCGACTTTCCCTATTGTCATTACGAGTGACGAAGTCATCCACAAGGGTTGGGGTTGAATAATCTTCCTCTCTTTGTTAAAGAGGGGGGTCATCTAATAATCTATTGGGAACCAAATGGACGACACCATTGCTGCAATTGCTACGCCTCCGGGAGAAGGAGGAATCTGTGTCATTCGTATTAGTGGAGAAAAAGCTCTTTCCATAGCCGGTTCGTTGTTCCATTCAGCGTCCGCGATTTCTGAAGAAAGTCCTCCACCAACTCAAAAAGTTTTGTTCGGAGAGATACGTGATCCCGATACCGGACGAGGGGTGGATGAAGTTCTTCTCACCTGGTTTAAAAAACCCAACAGTTATACGGGCGAGAATGTAATTGAGATCAGTGGTCACGGTGGCGTATTGGTTTCGAGCACCCTGATGCAATTGGTTCTAAAACAAGGAGCCCGATTGGCGGAACCCGGCGAATTTACGCGTCGCGCTTTCACTCATGGGCGCATCGACCTGACCCAGGCCGAAGCCGTTGCTGACCTCATAGACGCTGCTTCAGATAGGGCGATGAAATCGGCCGTTTCACAACTCAAAGGGGAGCTTTCTCGAAGGATTAATAAGCTTTTCGAGCAACTGTTGGCTGTTCAGGCTCAGTTGGAAGCCGCAATAGATTTTTCTGAAGAAGGGTTGACCTTTCAGTCCCGCGAAGCCACCGGGCAACAAATGCTGGAAGTAAAAAATGAAATGCTCGCGCTGGTGCAATCTTTTCATCAGGGGAAAATAATTCGCGAAGGAATGCGCGTTACCCTTGTTGGAAAACCCAATGCAGGAAAGTCCAGCCTGCTCAACGCCCTCATGCAACAAGACCGCGCTATTGTTACTGACATCCCGGGAACCACGCGCGACACACTTGAAGAACGTGTGCGCATCAAAGACATCCATATGGTCATCATCGACTCGGCGGGTCTGCGTAATAACCCTGAAGTTATTGAAGAGGAAGGAATCCAAAGAACCCGAAACGCTTTGCAGCAATGCGATCTCGCGCTGGTGGTTTTTGATACATCGCGACCTCTGGATGCTAATGATGAATTGTTGATGAACGAAGTGAACGAAAAACCAAGAATCGTTTTGTTGAATAAATCCGATCTTGCCGCACAGTGGCAGCCCCATGAAATTTCAAAATTTCTAAAAGACGAATCCCCTATAACCCTTTCAACAAAAACCGGAGATGGATTAGAAAATTTAAAAAACTCCATCTACGAGCAATCTGTAAAAGGAGCAACGGTAGAGGAGCATGTTTTTATCAATCGCGAACGTCACCGCGACCATTTACAGCAAGCGGTGAATGCGTTAACCACCGCAGGTGAGAGTTTGGCATCCGGTCATTCCGAAGAGCTCGTGGCGGTCGATGTTACCCTGGCGATGGAACATCTTGGTTCCGTGCTCGGGAAAACTTTCGGTGAAGATCTGCTCGACAAAATCTTCGGCCAATTCTGTATCGGCAAATAACTGCTAGCCGCAGGGGCAAAACTATTTCTAGAAGCTTGGGGATTTCTGTAGGCCAATAAAGCACAGACCTATTGCATCCCCTGCTAAGGGGCTGCTAGCCGCAGGGGCAAATTAAAGCGATCTCCCACTGGAATAAGGAGAATTATTTATGGCTAGAAAATTTGGTAGCGTAAAAATATTTTTAGAGCAGTCTGATTCAGTAGATAAAATGATAAAGGCTACAAAAAAAGGAAGGCCTGCTCTGGAACCCGTTATTCCAGATTTAATGAAAAAGGTTAAAGTCGATTATGATGATCTGACGACTCGCCAGCAGACAGGTATATATGCCAGACAGGTGATGGAAACGAAGGGCTACAAAGTTAAAAGAGATAAAAAGGGGAAAAACATTCTTGAGGACCTGCCTGAAGAATGCTCCCCATTTAGCAAGGCCTCAACATATATAAAAATCTAAACTCTAAATTTATGCCGCCCTTACTTACAAGGGGAGATGAGTTTTTATTTTTATTAATCGGTGGTTTAATCCTAGTGTCAATTTCTACCCTATTGAAAAGAAAACGGATCGAACCCCTGATTTTTGGGTGGGCGGGAGTTTTGACGGTTTTATGCGGTAAGAGAAATCCTATAAATAGCTGTTTTATTTGACAAATTTACGTGTCTGGATATAATATCTCCTGACTATGAAGATAAAACTTGAATCAGACAGCTTCAGCATTATCGGTGAAAGCCAACCCATCCGCGAAGTTTTTGACGTTGTAGAACGTGCCGCCGGCTCGCAAAGTACGGTCATGATCTACGGCGAAAGCGGGACGGGGAAAGAGCTTATAGCTCGAGCTTTGCATATGAACAGTCCGCGAGCTTCCAAACCGTTCATTGCAGTAAACTGCGGTGCCATTCCCCACGAACTTCTGGAAAGTGAGTTGTTCGGTTATGAAAAAGGCGCGTTCACCGGTGCAGTCAACACAAGAATCGGGCGCATGGAACTGGCTAATGAGGGAACCATCTTTCTCGATGAAATCGGCGATATGCCGACCTCCTTGCAGGTAAAACTGCTGCGTGTATTAGCCGAACGGGAAGTCGATCGCATAGGCAGCAGCAAACCCACGCCGATTGATATACGAGTTATCACCGCTACCCATAGAAACCTCGAAGAGTCGATCAAAGAAGGCAATTTTCGTGAAGACCTTTATTATAGGTTGAATATTATTCCCATCAACCTTCCCCCTCTGCGCGAAAGAAAAACAGACATTCCACTTTTAGCGAATCACTTTTTGAAACAGTTAAATGGAGCTGCCGATTCAAAAAACATCAATGATGAGGCAATGAAATTTCTGGTCAATTATTCCTGGCCCGGTAACATCCGCGAATTGGCAAACTTCGTAGAACGCATGGTGGTGTTGAGCATTGGCTCTACCATTACACCGCGCGACTTGCCCGATAAAGTGCTCGGCGATACCCCAAAAGATCAATGGCCACCGCTGCAGGAAGAGGATGAAGGCAATCCCGCTCTGATGTTGCAGCAATCGTTAAAGCAATCCTTTCATGTGGGGATTCCTGAAGAAGGCATCAACCTTAAAAAGACGGTTGAAGGTTTCGAGAAAGAATTGTTACTAGAAGCGTTGGAAAAAACCGGATGGGTAAAAAACAAAGCCGCAAACCTATTGGGACTCAACCGCACCACCCTCGTAGAAAAACTCAAAAAACTGCAAATCACCAACCCCGCAGGATAGCTTGAGTTTAACTGTTTAAACGGTAAAAAAATTCCCCGAGCAAAGCTAAAATCCTTCAAAAGATTTGCATAATCCAATCGTCTACTATCTCTTTCAAAGACCTTTTGAAAACGATTTTAATAAAAATACTCACCACTATAATAATCAGTAAAAAAATAAGCAGTGCGGTAATGATTTCCTGCGACATGACTTCTCTTAATAAGATAGCTGTGTGGGAGATGAAACCTTAAATGCTTTCATTCTGGCCATACCCGAAGTAACCACCGAATAACAGGTCTTAAAGGTTTTACAAGATATACAAGGTAAGGGTATTTCTTGCGGCGAATTTCTTTTTTATATTTTTCCGCAAAATCTTCATTCTGCTTTTTGTTTATCCCATGTGTGAAGTGGCGATAATGATGACCGATTTCATGGTACAGAACTCCAGCAAGTTTCCACTTCCAACGCGATGGCATCAAGAATTTTTTAAAATAGTATTCTCCATAAATGTTGCCAAGGAAAATTTCTATTCGAGCAGGTTGCAATTCATATTTTTTCCAATACATGCCTTGGGCATCCGAATATTTTTTTTGTTGAGGTTTGTCGAATAATGTAATGGAGTCTATACCGACTAAATGTTCGTTGGGGATAACCTCTAGCAAATTTCTTACTACTTTTTCCATGTTCACAGGGAGTGGGGATGGATAATTGTTTGTTATTTTCATCAGGAAAATAAATGGATTGGTGGTAAATAGTATTTTGTTCTTTGATCCATTGCTCCATCCGGCTCAACGCAGTTGATAGGATCGTTGGCGACATAACGATAGAGATTGATGTCACCGCCTACAAACCCAATCGGGTCTTCGTTTAAGAAGCGCCCGCTTCCACTATCGTAATACCTTGCGCGATAAAAGAACAGTCCCGATTCTTTGTCGAATTCTCTGCCGGTAAAAGTGAACGGGTTTTCAATTGATGCCGATTCGACAGCTTGATCAGAAACATCGAAAGCTAAATAAGGAAGGACCCCTTTATGGAGGAAAATCTATTTGCCGCAATTCAAATTTAAGGAAAACCATTTGCCCTCACTTGTTCTCAAAGTGGATTTAAAAGCCGAAGGAATCTTTAAATCACGTTCACAGTCAAGAAGGATATGTGTGGTTTGGCTATAAAATAGTCCGCTTCTTCTAACATCTATGCTAGAAATACATTTTTGGATGGAAACCTTTTTATCTCTCTCGCTTATCACTGTTGCTTGCCATTTATCGCTTGATGAATCAAATGAAAAGCTAGAATGACCCTCTAACCAAACTTTATCACTGCCGTTAAGGTCTGTTTTTTTTAAGCTTGTAAATTTCTAATAGTTGACTTTCTTGGTTCTCGACCTCGACTGCATATTTCCCCCAAGGTTTTTCTTTGTTTTTTTGAGCAACTTGATATTGGTGCGATATGCAGCTATTTAGTAAAGCCACGCAAGATAATAGAAAAATAAAACATAGAAAATATTTTTGTACCTCTCCCATATTATGCTAACCCTTTTAATCCATTTTTGAACCTAATTTTTTATAGGGCAGGTTCTGCCAGGCGGAAAGGAAAGACGTTGTGCTGCAAAGGAGCAGCACTCTATACAAATATCTATTCTTCCCTACCGCCTAAAAGAATTGAGGTGGGAAAAAACTCCACTCCTTCCTTCTTACATTGATCGGCTTCTTTTTCTTTGCCCATTTCTCTTAAAAGTTCGCTTTTCCCAAAAAAAGCTTCCTCGCATTCATCTTTATGGGAAATTGTGAACTCTCCTTTCTTTAAAAGTTCAATGGCTTTTTCATAAAATGGCAACGCAATATCAAAATTTTCTTTATTGCTCCAATGATCTCCAAGGTCAATTAAATTTAGAATATTGTCAGGATCAATTTTTGATATTTTTTCATAACATTTTAGAGCTTCATCAAAAAAAACTTGAACTTCTTCGTCTGAAATATCATTTTGCATCCTAAGAGCTTTCATTTCTAACTTATTCCCCTTAGAACGCAAAGCATCCAAATCATTCTCATCTGACTTTAGGAGGTAATCCAAAATCTCAAAAGCACTATCATATTCAGCGATTAATGCTAGCTCTTTGGCTTCTTCCAATTTTTTAAGTCGATTTTTTTTATCCAATTCATTTTTTTTCATTCTAGCTGTCTCAATTTTGCTTTATGGTGCTTTGCATTGGCCTGTAGAATTATTAGATGAGGGAGTTATGTCAGAACCAGCACCCGCTTCTTCTGGGTTCATTAACTCACCTAACACTACACCAACTCCGGTTCCAAACTTTACTGCTCTAGACACATTTCTCTTTAAATTTTTCAAGAAACCCTTGACAACCTTTTTTCTTTCCTTTGAAAGATCTCCAGAGTCAATTGCTTTTTGAATATCTTTAATAGCTTCTTTTTTCGGTTTTTTTAATGCTTCTCTAATTATAGGGTCATCACCTTTAATATTTTGCTTTCCTTTTTGCTTAACTAACCCATCTGGGTCGATAAAATTAACCGGGTCGTTGCCGACATACCGATAGAGGTTGATGTCACCGCCTACAAACCCAATCGGGTCTTCGTTTAAGAAGCGCCCGCTTCCACTATCGTAATACCTTGCGCGATAAAAGAACAGTCCCGATTCTTTGTCGAATTCTCTGCCGATAAAAGTGAACGGATTTTCAATGGTTATCGGTGTTAATAAATTACCATACGAATCGTAAAGATAACTCTGCGCAACATCGCCATTGTTGTCAGTGAGTTCGGTGATACTGCCTAAACCATCGGCGTGATAATAGTGAATCGTTCCCGCACGATCCATGATGAGTGGCTCGTCCGTTCCCGCACCATGGGTGTAACGTGCTTGCAACACATTAGTACCGTCATACTCATGTAGAATGTCTTCACCGTCATAAATGTAACTTGTGACGGTGCCATCCACATTTTTAAATATTCTTCTGTCCAACGCGTCATAACCATAAGCGATGGTTTTGGTCGCAGGCTGACCGATACCAGGTCGTTCAACAATCGTTGTTAAACGGTTCTCGGCATCCCAACTATATTCAGTGACTTCGTTGGTTGACTTATTTGTCTTGGAAGTAATGTTTCCATTCGCATCGTGAACATAAGTGAACAACGCATCTTCAACAATGGCGTTGCCGTTATCGAAGGTGGAGTTGCCTGTCTGCCCGTCTCGATTCAACCGATTGCCGACAGGATCATAACCGAACGTCTCATCTACCTGCCCCGTAAGGGGCCGGGTGGCTTGCGTCAACCTGTTCAAAACATCGTAGCTATAGTTCAAACTGGTTGCCGCCACAGGTATGCCAGAACGAACCGTACTCAATGCTGTGCGCTGGTTGATGGCGTTGTAGGTGTAACCAAAATTGGAAAGGGGTGACCCGCTTTTCTGGTGGGTCAAACTCGTCAACCGGTTGTTTGTGTCGAAAACCGACTGTGTGCTGGTGCCATTGGGGAAGGTCAAACCTGTCCTTCGGCTAAGCACATCGTAGGCAAAGCTGATGTTCTGCCCTTCCGGATTCGTCAAGCTGGTCAAGCGGTTGAGCGTGTCATACACATAAAGCTGTGACTGTGTGGGAACGGTTTGCGCCAGAGTCCACTGCGGTTGTATGCCGTTCCACCCTGCGGTTCTCCACTGGGGTTCAAGCGGCCATAAAAATCCTTGTGGAGCGGGACCCGGGTCGGGGTCTGGAGGAGGATTGCCGGCCGGTCCGGTTCCATCGTTCATGGATAAAAGATTGCCGTTTTTATTGTAGGTGTAAGTCAATGATGAATCGGGTTGGCTGGGTGAACCAAATGTGGATGCTGTGACCAGACGACCTACGAGATCGTAAACAAACCCCAACGCGCTGTCGGAGTCGTTGGCGAAAACCACATTGCCCAACAAGTCGTAAGTGAATGTGGTGATGGCTTCATTACCGAGGCCGGGGTTGAGCGTTTTCTTAACCAACTGATCGGCCGCATCGAGTTCGAGCAGCACGGTTTCGCCATTGCGGTTGGTTTTCGAAATAACATTGCCGTTGCCGTCGTAAGAAAAAGATTCGCTGTTACCCAATCCATCGGTGCGAGTTATGGCTCGGTCTTCAGTGTCGTAGGTGAAGGCGGTGATTTTGCCACGAGCATCGATGACCATGGTCAGGTTGCCGGCCACGTCGTAACTGAAACAGGTGACCCCCGCAGTGCTGCAAGTCGGGTTGGGATCGCTGTTGCTTGCGTCAATCGATTTAACAGCGCGGTTGAGATTGTCATATTCAAAACGTGTTTCTCGACCCAACGCATCGGTTCGTTTTGTTACGTTTCCTGCCGTGTCATATTCCATCAACGTAGTGTTACCGAGAGAATCGGTAGTAGAAATAAGATTACAGGTTGCCGCATTGTATTGTCTAGTTGATGAGGTTTCTTCCGGCGAGCCGGAAGCATTGATGACACGGGTGGAAAGTCCCGGACAATTGGCATCGCTGTATTCTAGAACCGATTGTGTGCCTA
The DNA here is from genome assembly GCA_018665625.1 of Nitrospina sp. Next base: position 13,940 of record JABJCF010000169.1, read on the forward strand.
CCGCGTCGGTGATGCCGGTTAGATTCCCTGCCACGTCATAAACCAAATTCGTAGCATTCCCAAGCGGATCGGTAAGAGAGGTTATCAGACTGAATTGGGGTTCATATGTGAAAGCAGTGGTGGCAGAAATACTTTGTGCAGTGGTGGTG
>JABJCF010000170.1 GCA_018665625.1 Nitrospina sp.
AGGTTAAAACAGGCCGTGTCGGTTCTCGATTATCATGATTTTATCATAGTTGATAAAAAAGGGCCTGTCTCAGATGAGACAAACCCTTGATAATGTGGTGCCCCCGAGGCGATTCGAACGCCTGACCTACGGATTAGGAATGATGAGCGGTGGATTAAATCCACCTCCAAGAAATTTCATGTGCAAAGAAACCATGCAAAACATTCCAGACGGCCAGTTGTTTTGGATTATCAAAAACGGTTCTCCGGGAACCGGCATGCCGGCTTTTTCAGACTTAACCGATGAGCAGGTGTGGCAGCTAGTAATTTTAATTCGCAACTTGAACGAATGAAACAAGGCCAAGCAAACCAACTCAAAAGACGTAGTAGAAGTACTACAAAAAAAACAAAAAACTCACCTCAAAAACTTGGTCTTTTCCGCGATTTTTTTAATCCTTATTTTCTCCTATTCTTGAATTAGAACAAAGGGGATAACAAGAGCCCCAATAGGAATCATTAATTCATTTAAGGAAAGGATCAACAATGAAAAAAGCGCTCATAGTTAATAAACCCTTACTGGGACTTCTCCTTTTTTTCAGTTTATTGGCAAGCCAAACGGTTTCAGCCTCAAGCAATGCGAAAGCCGAACTGGAAGTCATTAAGAAGGATTTCGGTGCTGTATTAAAACTTAAAGGAGCCGCGCGTAAGGAGATCAACGCCATTGCGAATCTGTTTTCCCCTGATTCCAAACTTGCGGCCATAGATATAAGAAAAGCGAGTGGCGAGTTTTGTATGTTGGAAACCGTCACAAAGCATAACATGACCCATTTTTCTTCGCATCCGGAGAGTACCCACGAAGACATTGTTTATTACCTGAACCCCAAAACTTTTATTGAAAATGGGTTAGACGTAAACAAACTGCCCCGGCAACCTGAAGAACTGGGGAAAATGGTTCCGATGCAGTGGTACTACTACGATGGCACTTATGTAGAACCACATCAAGGCACACGCATGAATAAAGAATTCGTAATTATGACGGTTAACGTCAAATAAGTTTTTACAACTGAGGTTCGCTTGTTCCAATTCTCATTTATCACCACTGCTTCAGTACAGAGATAGGGATTAGCGGGCTTTTCCGCAAAAGTTTAATTAAAAAAAAGGAGAAAGCCATGACACATTGTAACGTTGGACTCACAGACCGTGCTTTAAGGGTAGTTGCAGGCATCGTTTTGATTGGATATGGAACCTACCTTGCTGGAACCACTGGAATAGTAATGGGTGCTGTAGGTTTAATTCCATTAATCACTGGATTGATTGGAAAATGCCCCGCTTATTCACTGTTAAAAATTAATACTTGTGACACCAAACATCTGGTTTAATTTAGCTAATAAACGAATATTTTTATGACTAAAAAGATCAGATGTAGGAGTGCCTACCATGGGATCCCAACTCTACTTTTAGGGGTCCTGTGTTCGAATAAATTGAAATGCTCTGGCTGTGGAGTGTTATCCAATAAGGGAGAGAAAAAAGATGCACTATAAAAAACCATTTTCAGTTCTGAATATTTTTTCTTTAATTATGCTTTCTTTTTATTTAATCCCTTCGCTGATGTGGGCGAGTGACGAACAAAAAGCTAAAGAAATTATTCAAAACCAATGCTCCACATGCCACAAGTTTGAAGGTGAACCGGAGTCCAAATTCAACCTTAAAGGTCCTGATCTGATGTGGGCAGGGAATAAATATCAGCGCCCCTGGTTGATTCGTTGGCTAACCGGTAAAGAGGAGAATCTCTATCCAAAAGGTTATCGCTGGGATAATTCTCAGTCGAAAATACAGCATCCAGCTCTTTCTTTAGTGGATGCAAATACAGTTGCCGACTACTTTATTCAACACAATCAAGATCCTCGAATTAAGAAAAGTTTTGTCGATCTCGCCACCTTCACTGAAAGAGAATCTCAGTTTGGTGCAGATATTTTTCGCAAATTTTCCTGCCTTGGGTGCCATCAAATTAAGGAAGATGGAAAAAAAATTGGTGGCCCCATAAGTGCGAACTTATACGATGCTGGCAATCGATATAATCTGGACTGGTGGTCGCGCTTTGCTGAGAACCCGCAGGACTTCACTCCGCACAGTGGAGAATATTTAGCAGACCTCAGTATGCTGGGAGCAAGATATATCATCGGTTACTTGATGACCCTTGGGGTGGATGATTTCAAATATTACGAGCCTTGGACAAGTAAAGAATTTAAGAACACCAATATTAAAAATGGAGCCCGAGTTTATAAAGAATACTGCATGCAATGTCATGGATCTAAGGGCAAAGGAGATGGGCCTGGCGCATCTGGACTGGAACCTAAACCAGCCGTGCACGCACAAATGGCTTTAAGCGATTTCCCCGAAGATTATTTATACAACGTTGTTTATCACGGTGGCAAAGCTGTTGGGAAGTCTCCTAATATGCCTGATTGGGGGCTCACTCTACCGACTCAGGATATTGCCGATGTCATTGCATTTCTAAGAGACAACTTTAAAGGGGGAGATTCTACAGCTACCACACCAGAACCCAAAATGGTTAAGTCGACGGGTTGTGTCCAAAAACATAAAGCCAAAAAAGCACCCGCTACTTATCTGAAACGGGAAAATCCGCTACCTGCAACAGAAACTCATTTTAAAGCAGGAAAAGCATTATTTTTGAAAGAAGCAAAACCTGTCCCCTGTCAAATGTGTCATGGTAAAAAAGGCGATGGGAAAGGACTAGGCGCAGGCGGGCTAAACCCTCGTCCCAGGGATTTTACTTGCTCCGCCATGATGAAAAATATCCCTGATGGTCAATTGTTTTGGACGATAAAGAACGGTTCCTCTGGAACAGGAATGATGGCTTTTAGAAAATTAAAAGACGAACAAGTCTGGCAATTAGTTTATTACATTAGGACACTAGTTAAATAATCTGAAAGGCAATTTATGAATAATGTCAACCTGAACTCTCTGGCTAAAGACCTGAATAAAGAGCCGCCCAGCAGTCCTCGCGAAATGCTGGGTGGTTATGTCATATTGGCTCGCTGCGTGGACAAATGTCGATCATTCCTTGCAGGAAAAAATGGGGAATATAATTATTGGCCTTGCTCTTTATGCGAAGCACTGGAAGCTTTCTCCGGCGTGGACCATGTATATATGAAAGATTTTATTGCTACTGGCGCCTCGGATGAGGAAGTCGCCGAATGGTTCAAGGACCATTCAAAAGTAAAAAGTGAAATTGAAAAAATTAGGTGGAATAACAAGATGCGTGATCTGCGAATTTGTGATATGTCCGATCAAGCTCAGGAGTTTCTTGAAAACTATATCCAGGAAAATGTACCTAAGCATCGACCTGCATATGTATGGTTTGACGTTTTTGATTTGGAAGAAGAGAGGCTTTAATCTCCTTCTCCCCTTCCCTGCAATTTTGAATTATAATTATAGAAAGTGCCCTTCAACACTTTCTCATCAAGGAGTATTGCATGGAAGAAAATGATAAAACCACCAGACAAGGCTTGGGCTGGGTATCTTTAGGCGCAGGCTTGGCGGGGATGAGTGTCATGCTGGGTGCTTTCGGTGCCCATTCTTTAAAAGCTCGCTTGACAGAAAAAAAGCTCGCTACTTTTCATACCGCTACAGACTACCTCGGCTACCATGCATTAGGTTTGCTAGCTATTGGCCTTCTCATTTATCTCGTGGATGGCGAAACCGCCCGAAAATTGAAACGTTCTGCTGTTTGGATTTGCGTTGGAATCCTTTTCTTTTGTGGCAGCCTTTATGGCTTGGTGTTTGACGGGCCCCGATTTCTGGGCCCCATCACCCCATTGGGTGGACTCTGCTTCATGATAGGTTGGTTTACAATGGCTCTTGCATTACTTAAAACATCAAAAACCTGAAAAAATTTTTATTCGCTAAAACCTTCAAAAACAATTCCCTAATCGGATCACACCCTCTATTTAAGCAACCAACCATTTAAATTACCTTTACAAACAATTTAACCTCTGGTAACTTAGCTTTTAGTTAGGTTTGGGCTAATCACTGGAAATTAATAATTTCTGCCATTTTCCGTTTTAGCCCCTTTTTTTTACATAATATTAAACTTACATTAATTGTAAAAATTAATTAATCAAGCCAAATTGAATTAACTTTAAAAAGGACTGGGCCATGCAAAAAGATTCTATCCAAACCAATAAGGTGGGTATGTGGGGACTCAAGCAAAAAATATCTTTCTTATTAATTCTCGTTGGACTAACACCCTTCTTTATTTTTTATTTTTATTCCTCTGAAAAAGTAACGGAGTTGATCCTACATACAAATAAAGATCGATTGGTTTCTCTGCGTGAAACCAAAAAAATTCAAATTGAAAACTATTTCAAAAATATCGCTTCCCAGGCCACTACCTTTTCCAAGAGCTACATGGTGGTGGACGCAATGGATAAGTTCAATTCCTCTTTCAGCCAGGTAGAACAACAAACTGTAAGTACCGATACGGTTGGATTAAAAAATAAATTAACTCAGCGTTATATCCATCAACAGCAGAACACCCCTGGCTCGTCAGGCAATGCTGTAGATCGGTGGATTCCCCAAGGCAAAGCATCACAAATACTACAAAAACTTTATATTGCAGACAATCCAAACCCCATAGGCGAAAAACATAAACTGGATGTTTCAAACGACAGAACGATGTACAGCCAGATACACCAGCAATATCACACCCCCTTTCGCCAGTACCTGGAAGAATTTGGCTACTACGATATCTTTTTGGTGGATGCTGATACTGGATTCATTGTTTACAGTGTTTTTAAAGAAGTAGATTTCGCTACCAATTTAAAATCGGGGCCATATAAGGACACAGGAATAGGAAGAGTATTCCAAAAGGCTTTAGCGGCCAGCAGCCCCGACACGGTAGTTATTGAAGACTTCTCTCCCTACGAACCTTCTTACAATGCTTCGGCCGCTTTCATTGCTTCTCCCATTTACGATATGGGAGAAATTTCAGGCGTGCTGATTTTCCAGGCCCCTGTGGATAGAATCAATGACGTGATGACCAGTGGAAACGACTGGAAAGGTGTGGGCCTGGGAGATTCCGGGGAGGTCTATCTTGTAGGTCAAGATTTTAAAATGAGAAATAACTCACGCTTCCTAATTGAGGCTCCCGATGAATATTTTAAATTTCTGACCCAATTGGGAGTTGATGCATCCAGTATCAAAAAACAAAAGGCTCTAAATACAAATATAGGCATCAGCGAAGTAAAAACTCCCGGATCGATTGCAAGTCTAAGCGGAAAAACAAATTTTGAAATTTTCCCGGATTATCGTGGAGTTCCTGTGCTAAGTGCCTACGCCCCGGTGGACATCCTCGGATTGAAATGGGGAATCCTTTCAGAAATTGATGAATCGGAAGCCTTTGCTGTACAAAAAATTATTCAAAAAGCCAGCATCTATCTGGGTTCAGGTTTGGCTGTGGGCATTCTTATCATTGCTTTGATTTTTGCAACAAGTTTTTCAAAACGTATCCGCGAACTAGCTACATCCATGCGAAAAATTGCGGATGGTGATTTGAGGTCCGATCCTTTACAAATTACTTCTAAAGATGAATTAGGGCAATTACGAAAGACCTACAATGATATGAGCGTAGCCATGCAGAATATCGCATCGCAAGCCGGAGACATTGCCACCGGTAGTCTGGATAAAGAGTATGACCTCAAGGGCGAGTTAGCAGAATCTTTTGAGACTATGGTCAACTCTTTAAGGGAGAAAGAAAAAGCTGATGCCGAGATGGCACGAATTGCAGCAATCGTTGAAAACAATCCTTCCAACATGATGGTGGCAAATACCGATTTGGTAATTACATATATGAATCCTGTTTCCAAACAAACCCTTAAAAGCATTGAACAATATTTGCCTATAAAAGTAGATGACATGTTGGATCAGTCAATCGATATCTTTCATAAAAACCCCAGTCTTCAAAGAAAAATTTTATCTGACCCAAAAAATTTACCTCATAATGCACAAATTCAAGTTGGCCCGGAAATCCTGGATTTACGGATCAACGCAATTGTGGATAAAAATGGTACCTACTTGGGGCCATTAGTGGATTGGGCTTTGGCTACTGAAAGGGTTAAATTAGAAAATGACTCAAAAGAAAGAGCAAATCAGGAGAAAAAAGCAGCAGAAGAATTGCAAGTCAAAGTGGATTCCATGCTAACGGTAGTTCAGGCTGCATCCGAGGGTGATTTAACTCAAGAGATAACCGTTAATGGTAACAGCGCGATTGGCCAAATGGGTGCCGGTCTTAAAAAATTCCTTTCTGGATTACGTTCTGACATAGGAAGTATCAGTCAAAATGCTGAATCGGTCAGTGCAGCAGCAGAGGAACTCACCGCCACAAGCACTACCATGTCGGCCAATGCAGAAGAGACATCAGCCCAGGCGGGAGTGGTCGCCAGTGCAAGTGAAGAAGTGGGCAACAATGTTCAAACCGTTGCAACCGGCGCAGAAGAAATGAGTTCGAGTATCAGCGAAATTGCAAACAACTCAACACAGGCTGCCCAAATTTCCAACGAAGCCGTTGAGGTAGCTAAACGTACCAATATAACCATTACCACTCTCGGTGAAAGTTCAAAGGAAATTGGTGAGGTCGTAAAAGTGATTACCTCCATTGCCGAACAAACCAAC
>JABJCF010000171.1 GCA_018665625.1 Nitrospina sp.
ACAAAAACAACAAAATAAAATAACCCAATACTGCAAAAATAAATGCCAGACGAACATTTGATTCTGAAATTTTCCACCCACCCCAAACCAGAGTGAAAGCAAGAATCCATAAAAAACTACAAACTCCACCCACCATCTTGACCTGACTCCAGAGAGCCATGTCAAACGTAAGCAAATTCAAGAACCAGATAGAAGGAAACAAAAGGAGAGAAATAAAAAATATTCTCAAAGAATCCCGGCTTGATCTTTCATCTGAATATCGACTAAAAACATAAACCGTCAGAAAAATAGGAATCAAATCATACAATAGGAATTCCATGCGAGTCCATGCAGCCAAGCCGAATAAAACACCACTGACCAAGGCGTAGGACTTCTCTTTATCAGGTGAAGAGCCATCTATCCTGCTCTTGACCCAACAATACCAATACAGAGTGCCCGTTGAATAGAAAACTGCTGTCGTCATATCTAAAAACGGCAAAACCCCATGCCACCAGAAATAGGGAGTGGTTGCCAGTACCATTGTGAAAAGACAGGCTGTTTTTTGGGTTCCACTAATCGATAACAACCGTGAATAAAAAATAATATTCAGGCAAAGAAAAAGTATAGGAAAAAAAACCTTTAAAAATTCCACATCAAATGCAAAGAGATACGCGAACAACAGGGGAACGAAAGGAGGGTATTGCCTGAGCTGAGGAACCACCGACTCCGAGTCAAACCGAACTTCATTAAAAAACGACATCCCCCTAATTTGGTACCAAATAGCATCGGACTCGGTGATCGGGAAAAACCATGCATTAATCATACTGAAGACAAAAAGACCACTCACCGCCAAAAGGGTTATCCAGATTAAGCCCGTCTTTTGGCCTGACAGAATTTCTATTTCTTTATTTGATTTTTTAGGGATTAGCAAGGTCGACACCAAAACCACAACACTTGCCAATAATTGGATTCCGGCAATAGGTTGTATTCCAAACCTTATTAAGAAAAATAAAATCAGGCTTTTTGATGCCAGGGCAAGAATGAAAGACATCGCCATCTTTTCTGAAGGCAATGCCCATCCGCACCAATTACAAAAGATACGATAACAGGCATACCATAGCAATGCGATATCAAACCAAATCATTAGCAAAGTTCTTTAATGTAGATTGCGAAAAACGATATTCAACAGGATTGGAAAATAAAAAAATCTACCGAAGGCTCATTTTCATGTGGTTCTGCTTGAGCCTTAAAATTCTCTATGGTTTCTTTTAATTCCCAGGCTGGGAACCACTCTTCAATATCACTCGTAAACTTTCTATGTCGGACATGTCTTGAATGCAACGTGCCATACACGTCTTCATCCGATGAATAAATTGCCACAAATCTTCTGGAGGAATTAAATACATTAGTAAGATAAGTGCGATAAACATCATCTTCCACTAAATGATAAATCACATCTAGAGAAATAACCAAATCGGCCGAAAACTTTTGCTGATTGGTTTCTAAGTCGTTGGGGTCATATATAAGAAATTTTTTCGAAGAATCCTCTAAGAACAGTGCTGAAGAAAGTTTGACAGCTTGTTCGGATATATCCAATCCCGTGTATTGAGGATACTCAGCATAGGTGAGTTGGTTTCCATCTCCACAACCATATTCAGTGACTGAATTTACATTATTTACACGAACAAATTTATTCAGGATTTCAGATTTAAACTCAGCGTTTTTTCCATAGGAACCCTTCCCGGAATTACCCCCCATCGAATAACGTTTTTCCCAATAGTCCTGGGAACCAGGAAAAAATAATTGCCGCAGGCGAATAAGAAACTGGGCTAAAGCGGAGGGTTTTGGATAATCATTTGAAGATTTTTTTAACATTAATATCCTTTAGATATTTAACGTCTTTGAAATTGAAAAAAAGAATCTAACTTTTTCTCGCGAGATTGTTTGTCTCTATGATTCCCTGAAAAGCATTGTCCGCTTCTTTATAAAAACGTTCTCGATGAAGCATATGTCTTCTAGAAAAGTGAAATACCCGCAGTTGCTTTGCGCACGCTTCCCGGGCCAGAGTTCCAGCTTGATGGGAGGTGAGATGAAACCTATCCTGCCCCCTGGCTTCTTCGTCTGCAAGAAAAGGCGATTCACAGAAAAAGATATCAGCAGATTGAACCAAATCAATAATCTTCTTTTTATTTTTTTCGTTATAAACCGTATCCACAACATATCCAATTTTCTGGCCGGGAAAAATATCTATCAAATTTTCTTTCAGCCGACCCAGGGTCATTTGCTGTGAACGTGGCGTTCCATCCCTTTTGATTGGAACATCTATAGAATAGGTGTCTGGCTTCCCTTCTAATACGGTTTTTTTTAAATCATTCAGCCACGGCCCTTCAACAATCTGCATAGCCTCTAATCGGTCTTTATTGATATTTACATGAAGTTTTTCCTGCAAGGAAAATCCCAAACAAGGGACACGATGCTCAAGAACCGCCGCACTTACTGTAAATGAGGAATCATCAAGAATGATCCCATCTTTAAATTCAGTTTCCGTCTCCTCCGAGCGTATAAATTTGTCGATGGCTTTGAACCTGGCTTTTAAAAGTTTACTTTCTCTCACCTCAACCACATCAATGGTCAATGACTCATCATAACGGTCTACCAGATTCCAGGTGAAGCCCGCCAGTTTACCTTCCACATTATTTATAAAATTTTCAGGCCCGTATAAGGTAATAGTTTTTTCCCGACCGAAAACCGCTCGCAGCAAGCGATCAAAACCAATGAAATGGTCAATATGTGTATGACTCACAAACACATGCGACACCTTCAAAAGCTCGCCATTGCTCAATGGCGCAATATCTCCCAAATCAAATAAAAGGGCTCGTTTTTGAAACAAAAATTGAACCAGAAGCCCGGGGTCGCCAAAAGGATCATTGATTAAAGACGAGCGCAAACATGACTTCATTTCACAGCACTCCCCGTTTCTGAACTATTAAAACGCAGGAAGGCCTGAATAAAAACATCCAGATCACCATCCAGCACCGCATCCACATTACCCACTTCTACATTGGTTCTGAGGTCTTTAACCAATTGGTAGGGATGAAGGACATAGGAACGAATCTGGCTTCCCCATTCGATCTTCTTTTTTTGTTTTTCCATTTCTTTCTTTTCCACGTCCATTTTTTCCTGTTCCATTTCATACAATCGTGCCTTCAGCACCTTGGTCGCCGAAGCTTTATTTTTATGCTGCGATCTTTCATTCTGACACTGAACCACAATCCCCGACGGCACATGGGTCAGGCGGACTGCTGAATCGGTGGTATTGACCCCCTGACCACCTGGGCCAGAGGCGCGGTAGACGTCAACTTTCAAGTCTTCCTCTTTTATTTCCACCTCAATATCGTCATCAGCCTCGGGATAAACAAAAACCGAAGCAAAAGAAGTGTGCCTTCTTTTATTAGAGTCATACGGCGAAATTCTTACCAGACGGTGCACCCCAATCTCCGCCTTCAAATATCCAAAAGCATAATCACCGGAAAATGAAATGGTGGCACTTTTTATCCCAGCTTCGTCTCCATACTGGGTATCGAGAACTTCTGTTTTGAATCCATTACGATCTGCCCATCTCAAGTACATCCGCATCAACATATCAGCCCAGTCTTGAGACTCCGTGCCACCGGCTCCCGAGTTGATAGCAACAAAGGCATTGTTGAAATCATTTTTTTCAGAGAGAAGTGCTTTAAATTCTGCCTCGGCAACCTGACCGTCTAGTTCCTTTAGTGAGGATTGAACTTCTGTCAGAAGAGAGGGGTCATTTTCCTCTTCCGACAATTCAAGCATGGCACCAATGTCATCGCTGGCATTTTGAAGGTTTTTCCAGATTTCAACCTGGCGTTGCAATGCGGATCTATTTTGAAGAGACTTTTGTGCCTCCTGATTGTCATCCCAGAACCCTGGCTGGGCAATGGTTTCATCAAGAGATTCAAGGGTTTTTAATCTATTGTCGACGTCAAAGAAACCCCCGGAGTTGGTCGATCCTGTTTTCGATATCTTTGAAATATTTGGTGTGATCTTCTTGCATTCCATTCTCCGTAATCGTTGACGTCCACCTATTTTCGCCAATCTAAAGAGGAAAAGCAAGCAAGCCTCATTTCAGTCTTCATAAGAAGGTAAAACAGAAGGTTGAACCTGAGATTGCCCTTATCTATACTCAATATGGTCGCACCGGTGTTTCTCCATTTCGTCCAACCTTTCGGGATATATATAGGAACTAAAGCCAGTTCAAGTTTTTACCGATATATACAAGACCGGGTAAGCCAGCTTTGGTTAAATTTAACGAGCTTTTCATCTCAGAAATAGGGCTAGATTTACAGGCGCAAATATGGACCCTTTGACTACATTTCAGATACTGACTCTCATCGCCTCGGCATATCTTTGCCGCCTGCCCTTTTTAAAATTTCCTCTGGACGATGACTTTGCCATTTATACCTACCGTGCCCGGTTCGCCAGGAAAGGATTTAACTGGAAAGATGATTTGCAGATCATAGGCATCCCCATGTGGAAGATGATGCTATTCGATAAAGTTTTTGCCTCACCAGATGGAGGTCATTCACGTATCCGGAATCTACAAACCCTTTTCCATGCAGCAGCCTGCCTATCCATTTACTGGGTCATTTTAGTTTTAACGCAGAATCCGTGGGCCGCTTTTGCCGGAGGAATGCTGTATTCATTTTACGGAACCTCTCCTGACCTGACTGCGGGCTCATTCAATTTCGAACAGTTCTATATCCCATTCATTTTTTCCGGACTGGCATTCCTTTTAAATGGCTCGGTTTTTTTTGCCGGACTTTGCTTTGGCTTTGCCGCCATAGCCAAATGCACCATGATCATTTACGCTGGCGTTCTGACACCAATAACCTGGATCTATTTCGGGGAGTCCCCTGTATTCTTTTTTGTTCTCACAGTAGCCAGCGTAATCATTATTTCCAATTTAATTGAGTGGAAGCTTGGGTTTTGGGATGCTGAAGCAAAAAAGCAAATGAAAACCCGCATGGCAACTACCTTGCGAATTACCAAAACAAAAGCTCTACATTTCAGTATCTGGTTTGAAATAGTTTTGCTTGTGAAACAAGCCCTGCCCATTTGGATAGGAGGGATGGCCGGGTTGGCCTTTTTTATAGCAGAGGCAGAAAGCATTTGGTTGCCAACCTTCATCGTTATTATATTAAGCACCGTCTTTTTACAGCGTGCGTTTTCCAGATACCATTATCTTCCATGGTTCGCTTTACTTTCATTGGGATGCGGTTTGGGAACGCATTGGGTTTTACAACAGGAACCCGAACTGGCCCAGATAATCGGGGGCACTTTCCTACTCATCCTGGTCTGGAACATTAAATCCCTTCTTTTTTATTATTTAAAACCAACTCATCCAGAGACTTTGGTGCAATACGAAAAATACGACCA
>JABJCF010000172.1 GCA_018665625.1 Nitrospina sp.
ACGATCAATAGCTTATTGAAAGTGCAGGTAATCAATCAATCAACTGATGGGTTCATAGACATTAAGCAGATCATTAAAGAAAATAGCAGAAACGCCACTTATTTTATTTCTGGACCGCCAGAAATGATAAAGGTATTTAAAAAAGGCTTGATCGAAAATAGTATTGAGAATATTCGAACAGATGATTGGGAGTAGGAGTTTATAGTAAAATTTCCCTGTATCATTATTTGCATTCAACTAATTTCTGCTTACCAAATATCATGAAAGTATCCGACTATATAGCCTATTTCTTGGAAAATAAAAAAATCGATCATGTTTTCGAACTCTCAGGTGGAATGATAACTCACCTACTAGACTCAATTCATCAAAGAGGAGCAACACGAATTGTCAGTGTCCACCATGAGCAGACAGCAGCTTTCGCGGCTGATGCGGTGGGACGTCTTACTGGAAAACCAGGAGTTGCGCTTGCGACAAGTGGTCCGGGAGCAACAAATCTACTTACGGGAATTGGAAGTTGTTTTTTTGATTCCTCTCCAGCAATTTTTATAACAGGGCAAGTAAATCGTTCGGAATTGAAGCAGCAAAGAGAAATCAGGCAGCTCGGCTTTCAAGAGACTGATATTGTCTCAATGGCAAAAACGGTGACTAAAGCGGCATGGCAGGTAAATATCCCCGAAGATCTCCCAGGAGTCTTGGAAGATGCTTTTCAATTAGCAACTGCTGGCCGCCCTGGTCCGGTCTTAATAGATATTCCAATGGATGTGCAGCGGAGTGATCTCAATCTGGAAAGCATTCAGCCAATAAAGAAAAGGCAAGATACTAACCCCATTACACCGAATTCTCCACTTTTAGTAGAACTGTTAAATGATTTAAAAGAGGCAAAAAAGCCCCTGATACTGGCTGGAGGCGGTGTCTTTGCTTCCCAATCTCTGGATGTTTTTCGTCAATTTATTGAACTGGTTTCCGTTCCAGTTGTGCATTCATTACTTGGGGCAGGAACAGTACCTTACAATCACGCGCAATATGTGGGTTTTATAGGCACCTATGGTAACCGATGGGCAAATTTAGCACTAAGTGAATGTGACTGCCTTTTAGTCCTTGGTTCTCGTTTGGATATCCGTCAAACAGGCTCGGATACAGCAGATTTTGTTATGGGGAAAAAGGTTTACCACGTGGATTGTGAAGCAGGAGAAATCAATAATAGGCTCACAGGAACACGAGCAGTATTGTCTGATCTGCCTTCTTTTTTTGAAGCAGTCTTTTCTCTTTTGAGATCAGCTACTTTTGTAAGAAAAAAAGACTGGTTTGCTAGAATCAATGAATTAAAGAAAAAATGGCCTGATACGAATGAGCTAAAAAATATAGATGGGATGAATCCTAATACGTTCTTCCATGCACTTTCTCAATCGTCTGGCGATGCATTCGGTTTCTTTGTTGATGTTGGTGCACATCAAATGTGGGCTGCTCAGTCTTTGGAATTATTGAAAAATCAACGATTGATTACCTCCGGTGGAATGGGAGCTATGGGATTTTCTCTTCCTGCTGCAATAGGTGGAAGCATCGTTATGGGTATGCCGGTGGTGGTTATTGCAGGTGATGGAGGGATGCAAATTAATATTCAAGAACTTCAAACGGTATTTCAAAATAAACTGCCGATAAAAATCATTGTCCTGAATAACCAGTGCCTTGGCATGATCCGTCAATTTCAAGAAAGCTATTTTGATTCGCGTTATGTTTCAACCGTTCTGGGATACTCAGCACCAGATTTTTCAAAAGTCGCCGCTGCTTATGGAATTCCCAGCAGGACCATTTCAAAAGAGGAAGAAACGGCTACTTCTTTAGACTGGCTTTGGGAAGACCCTGAATCTCCCACGCTCCTTCAAGTAATGATTGATCCTAAAACAGGAATTTATCCGAAAATTGCTTTTGGAAAGTCAATTAGTGAAATGGAGCCTTTCTCAAAACCCCATAAAATGTAGTATTGCATGAAATGGATGGCTGCTCTTGGCTTCGTTTACCAATATTCAGTGTGTTAGAATGATGGACTGGAGTAATTTAGATAACGTGACAAAACATATCCTTCGGTTCAGTAAAGAGCGACGTAAGGTCCGCTTATTTTTAACTGGTGGGACTGGTTTTTTTGGCAAGTGGCTTTTAGAAAGTATCCTTTGGATGAATCGTGAACTGGATCATCCGATCGAAGTCCTGGTGTTAAGTCGCAACCCTAACTCATTTCTTAAAAAGTTTCCGCAATTTACAAATCCAGAAATCAAATTTTTGCAGGGAGATGTCCGTTCTTTTCAATTTGTAGATGATAAATTTGATTTGGTGATCCATGCTGCAACCGACGCTAGCGATCAATTAAATACAGAAAACCCATTGTTGATGTTTGATACGATTGTGGAAGGTACAAGGCGAACATTGGAGTTTTCTCGAATATCTGGAGTTAAGAAATTTTTATTTATTAGTTCCGGCGCCGTTTATGGCACACAACCTCCTGAACTTTTAAAAATTCCGGAAAACTACATTGGAAGCCCTGATCCGTTGGATCCACAGTCAGCGTATGGAGAAGGTAAACGCCAAGCAGAATTACTTTGTACGCTTTACCAAAAAAAGTATGGCTTCTCTGTGACCATTGCCAGATGTTTTGCTTTTATCGGACCATACTTAAACCTGGACATTCATTTTGCTATTGGTAATTTTATCCGTGATGGCATTTTAAAACAGCCCATTATTGTTCAAGGCGACGGCACACCTTTGCGCTCTTATCTCTTCGGAACCGACTTGGCAGTTTGGTTATGGATGATTTTGCTCCGTGGAAAGGCAGGTTGTGCTTATAACGTAGGCTCGGACCAGGCTATTTCCATTGTCGAGTTGGCAACCTTGGTCAGTCAGTGTTTCTCTCCTTCTCCTGAAGTCCAGATACTTCAAAAGGTGAAAAGAGACCAACCTTGCGCAAGGTATATTCCTGATATTCAATTAGCAAAGAAAGAATTGGGTTTACAAGTTTATACAAACTTAAAGGATTCCATTGAAAATACAATTGCCTGGAATCAATAATTTGATGAAGATTTTAAGGCAGAAATTATCCTTGGTTTTATCCAAAAGTTACACACTATAGAAAAAGAAGCTAAAGCAGTGGATAATCTGTCTGATTAACAACGTTTTATGAGGTAGGACAAAGTCCGGGCTGTACGGATAAAAAACTGACGTGCTATTGGTGAGCCATGGTGAAGGGCGGCTTGTAAACTGCTCGTGATCGAAATTATGGCGTTCATGTTCTAGGTCATACAGTTCAGTGCTACAATCAAAAATAAGTTTAATCAGCGATAAGGGACTTGTCTGGAAACTTTTCTAATCCTGTGTTTTTTAACATTTTAAGAGTTATGCGATGCGAGCAATCATTAAGAAACTAATTAAAAGAAATCAAGCTCTGATGGTGGTTTTTAACATTTTAAAGTATTTGACAGGTAAGGCATCTGTCACGACGGTTAATCCAATATGTTTTGATGGCTGGAAAATGGCGACAGGATCTCGCACTCCATGGTTGGATGGGGGAACCAACGCTTTTTCAAGAAGTTTCTCAGAAATAGATCTTCTACTTAAGACCCTGGTTGCCGAAAAAAAAATAGTGCTCACTCAATTCAATCCGCATAATGTTATTCCTGAACTCGAGGGATTAACATGGCGCCATTTTATTGTATACTGGAGCGCCACTTATTCCATTCAAAATACAAAATCGGAAAGAAAAAACCTTGCTGAATTTGGAGTATGTGATGGACTCACGGCTTATTATGCAATTTCAGCAGCAAAAAAATTACAGGTTTCATTTGAAGCCTACCTTTATGATGCCTGGGAAGAAATGAAAAGCGAATTTTTGCTAGATTCTGAAAAATCATCAGCTGGTAGTTATTCTTATCTTAATTTAGAAAATACAAAAAATAATTTGAGCTATCTGAGTGTTGAGCAGTTGATCTTTAATAAAGGATACATACCAGAAGTCTTCGATAGTGCTCAAAACCCAGATCAGCTTGTCTGGATACATATCGATTTAAATTCTGCTATGCCAACAATTCAGGCGCTTGATAAATTTTGGGATCTACTGGAGGTTGGAGGTCTCATATTGTTTGATGACTTTGCATGGCCAGGTTATGAAGACACTCAAAACCAAGTAGAAAAATGGATGCTAAATAAAAA
>JABJCF010000018.1 GCA_018665625.1 Nitrospina sp.
CGCGGCACACCTAGAATCGCCAATCGACTCTTACGACGGGTGCGTGACTACGCTCAGGTCAAAGCCGATGGAGTTATCACTCGCGAAGTAGCCAGCAAAGCTTTGGAAATGATGGAGGTCGATGGCAAAGGTCTGGATAATATGGACCACAAACTATTACTGGCCATGATTGAAAAATACGGTGGCGGACCGGTCGGCATAGAAAGCCTTGCCGCATCCATAAGTGAAGAAAAAGACACCATTGAAGATGTGCTCGAACCTTATTTGATCCAAACCGGATTCATCCAGCGAACTCCCCGCGGCCGGATTGCTACTCCTATGGCTTACGAACACTTCAACAAAATCCCTCCCGCCCAGGGCAAACAAGAAAAACTTTTCTAACAGGCTGCTCTCATTTTCAAATTCCAGAATATTTTACTTGACATTTAAAGAACGATCGGTCTAATATTAAGCATGACTCGCGGACGACCACAGGAATTTGACCGGGAAACAGCTTTAGGAAAAGCCATGCAGCTTTTCTGGTCACAGGGATACCAGGCTGCAGGAATGCAGGCTTTGACTGAACATATGGGTATTAGCAAACAAAGCCTATACAACACCTTTGGCGATAAACATGGATTGCTAAAGGAAGCGATCGATTACTACAGTAAACAATTATGCACTAACTGGGGAAAAATACTTACAGCTTCATCGTCCCCTTTAAAAAATTTGGATGGTTTTTTAAAGTTTGTTGAATCTTATCTTTTCTCAAAAAATTTCCGCGGCTGTTTATTTGCCAATACCGCTTTGGAAATGGGACATAAAGATCCTGTAATTCAAAAACTATTAAAAACAAGAAACGAAGAAATTAATTCACAAATCGAAGAAGTTCTTAACCGGGCCGTTAAAGAAGGCGAATTGGTGAGCTCTGTGGACACGCAGGCTCTTGCCAGGTTCATTTTTAATAATATTCGAGGTCTTATGGTTACAGCGAAAGGAGGTGGATCAAAAGCAGAAATCCAAGATGTTTTAAACAGTCTTAGAACGCATTTAAAGCAGTTTGAACAGAAGTAGTTTTTTTTAACCATTTTTAGAACACTCGTTCTAAATTAAAACTAAACCAATAAAGGAGATTTATCATGCCATTAATTCAAATCAAAGGAATCAGCGGAGTACTCAATAGCGAGAAAAAGAAAGAGTTAATTGAGAAAGTAACAGATGCTGTGGTTTCGGTAGAAGGTGAAGGTTTGAGACCCGTTACCTGGGTATTGCTCGAAGAAATACCATTTGGTAATTGGGCTGTTGGTGGAAAACCAGTTACCAAAGATTGTGTGAATAAAATGATCGCTGACCCTGCTGCGGCTTGCTCAAGCTGAGGCTCAAATTAAAGTAAAGGCCAGTCCTTTTTTAAGGGCTGGCAGTTGCTTTGTTTTCGTTTATTTTTTATAAATTGTAAGTTTAATTTTAGGAAATAGACAAAATAGCGATTAGCATCAAAAAGTTCACTCCATTCACTAATTATGAAAAAAGGAAAACCATGGCGAGAATAGAACCGATCGAACCCAAAGACGCAACGGGAAAAGCTAAAGATTTATTGGAAGCCGTTCAGGAAAAGTTTGGCAAGGCCCCTAATATATTCAAGACAATGGCTCATTCACCAGCCGCATTGGAAGGGTTTCTTCAATTACACGGTGCATTGGCTGGAGGGGTATTGTCTGAAACGTTTCAGGAGCAAATTGCCTTATGCATATCAGAAATCAATGGCTGTAATTATTGCCTCACTGCCCATACTGCCATCGGAAAAGGGACGGGCCTTACCGAAAATGAGATCATGGCTAGTAGAAAGGGAGAATCTACGGACTCTAAAACACAAGCAGGATTGGAATTTGTCAGGACTGTGGTTTCCAATCACGGTTGGGTATCAGATGAAGATTACAAAGCCGTTCAGAATGCGGGATTTAGCAAAGAAGAAATTATAGAGATGATCGCGCTTGTGGCCAAGAACATATTTGCCAACTACTTCAACCATATCTCAGGAACGGCAATCGACTTTCCTGCCGTACCGAGTCTAAAAGAGGAGTGATCTACTAGTTATTCCAGACAGATTGGAATTGGTCTATGAAAACCGGGTCCATTTTGGTGGTCCCAAATATGTTGACCTTCTGGTGGTTGTAGAATCCATGAAAGTCTCGACTGCCGGTAACTATCAGATCGAATTTAGTTGCCAGATCAATGAAGTATTGCACCGTTCCCATTCTTTCCTGGTAGGGGTAATGACATTCGAGACCGAGGAGCCCCATATCCTTAAGCTCTTCCAGCAATACGGGAGCGTTTTCTTTTTTTCGACCTTTTTCTGGGCAGATCAGGGAATAAGATCTTTCCCCTGGATGTGCCATAACCGGGACACCATTACTTTTTCGAATCAAAGAGATGGCGGTTGCTGCATCGAGGTTTTCCCGCTGCACATTGTACTTTACTAAATATCGCTCGAAAGCCTGATTGGTGCTGGAGACGATACCCAAACGCACCATTTCACGTGCAAGGTGAGGCCTCGCCAGAACACCTTCGGCCGCTTTTTTAACATTATCAAACTCAATGGTACCCTTAAACTTTTCAGGAATGACTCCATTCACCCGTTCGATTAATTCCACCATGCGTCTTTCACGGGTTTCGGTCATTTCTTTCACTCGATTACGAAGTTCTGGCTCAATCGATTCGTAATCCTTAAAATAGGCCAACAGGTGAATATTAAAATCGTGAAATTTTACGGTGATTTCGATACCCGGAAACGCTTCGATACCTGTCCCCTCTGCGGCCTTTAAAAACTCCTGAATTCCATCAAAAGTATCATGGTCCGTTAGCGACAGAAGAGTGACTTCATTTTTTTGGGCAATATCAATCAATTGCGCAGGTGGGAATTCTCCATCAGAGAACGTGGAGTGCATATGAATTTCAGATTTTCGATGGGGCATTGTCAAGGGCAGAGTAAATTCGTACCAGTGTGGCGGAGTAAAAGTGTACCACTCGGGTTAAAAAATATAGGTTATTAGATCATGATCTTTGTAGCAGTAGTGCCTGTTGGCCCTGTGTGTAAACTGCGTAGCAGTTTTC
>JABJCF010000173.1 GCA_018665625.1 Nitrospina sp.
GGCCGGAAGAATATAGAGAACATCAAGGGCCTTGGCGTGGATCTCGTAGAGTTTTCTCCCAATCCTGTTGCTAGAAAAAAACTGAATCGTATTGGATTAATGCAAGTAGGAGATATTTCATGGGCAGAACATGTGGGGATTTTCACCATCCCGGTGAGGGCGGCTGTCCAATATGGGGTGCCATTAATAATTTGGGGAGAAAACTCGCAAAATGAATACGGAGGGCCAGACGGGGCAAGGGACAGTAAAACGTTAGACCGTCGCTGGCTTGAAGAGTTTGGTGGGCTACTGGGATTGAGAGTTTCGGATTTGTCAGATATGGATGGAATAGAGGACAAACATCTTATTCCCTATACTTATCCAACAGACGAAGTGTTAAAGCGGGTTGGTGTTTCAGGTCTCTTTTTAGGTAGCTTTCTACCTTGGGATGGTTATTCAAACGCTTTATTAGCCCAGGCATATGGCTTCTCAGTCTTAAATTCAACCATCGAAGGTTCAGTTGTGAACTACGAGAACATTGATAATCACCAAATGGGAATCCACGATTATTTTAAATTTCTAAAATTTGGGTTTGGGCGTGCCTCGGATATCTCTAGTCTACATATTCGAAGAGGGCGAATAAGTCGTGAGGATGGTTTGGAGTTAGTTAAAATGCATGATGGGAAGTATCCCTGGTCCTACCTTGGAAAACCTCTTGAGGAAATACTTAAACCTCTTGAAATTGAAATTGACGAATTTATTCGAATTTGTGACCGTTTTACTAATAAAAAACTATTTGTTACTGATTCGCAAGGTAAGTTGCTTAAGGATAAGTCTGGAAACCTTACAAAAATTAATTACGACAACGAATGCTAGTCCTGATTATTGATTATGGAATGGGTAACCTTGGATCCGTAAGAAGATCTTTTGAGGAATGTGGCGCTGATGTGCAAATTCTTAAAGATCCCCAGGAATTCAATGGGGCCTCGAGAGTGGTTTTGCCTGGAGTGGGAGCTTTCAAGGAAGGGATGGAGCGTCTTGAGAATCGGGGTTGGGTGAATTTTATTGATATGGTGATTGAAGAAAAATTACCACTATTGGGGATTTGTTTGGGAATGCAGTTGTTGGCTGAGCAGGGGTATGAGGGAGGTCAAGTTCCAGGGTTGGGAGTTATCGGTGGTGAAGTAGTCCGGATGGATCCACAGTCTGACGAAGAAAGAATTCCTCATGTGGGTTGGGATGATGTTTGTGTTACCCAGTCAACTTCACTTTTTTCAGATATTCCAAATGAATCTGATTTTTACTTTGTTCATAGTTACCATTTTGTTCCGGTATGCGAAGATTGCATTATAGCTACTACGCCCTATTGTGGAGGTGTGGTGTCTGCAGTACAGAAAAATAATGTTTTCGGAGTGCAATTTCATCCTGAAAAAAGTTCAAAGTCGGGCAGGAAATTGTTGGAAAACTTTTTAAAGGTTTGACCTTTCATGCTTAAAGTAAGAGTAATCCCTACGCTTCTTTGGAAGGATGTGGGTTTGGTTAAAGGTATTGGTTTTGATAGCTGGCGCCGGGTTGATACGGTAATGCCTGCCATTAAGGTTTATAACACGAGGGATGTAGACGAATTGGTCCTCCTAGATATATCAGCCACTCTGGATAATCGTGATTTGGATTACGAAGCGATTGAGGAATATTCCTCTGAATGCTTTGTTCCTTTTTCGATAGGCGGCGGTATTCGAAATATTGAACAAGTTAGAAAGCTCTTGTTCACTGGGGCGGATAAAGTTGTCATTAATAGCGCCTCCTATAGCAACTCACAGTTGATTGCTGATGTTGCTCGCAGATTTGGATCTCAATGCATCATCGCAAGTATTGATGCTAAACGGGTTGGCAACGGAAAATATGAATGTTTTTCTCACTCTGGAAAAACCCCTACTGGTAAAGAGCCTAGTCAATGGGCGAAGGAACTAGAAAAAATGGGTGCGGGTGAGATCCTGATTACTTCTATTGAAAAGGATGGAACCATGGAGGGTTATGACATAGAGTTGATCAGGGAGATAACAGATAATGTGAAGATCCCTGTTATTGCCTCGGGAGGTGCAGGTGATTATGAAGATATGTTTAAAGCTTTAGATCAGGGGAAGTCTTCTGCCGTGGCTGCGGCTAGTATTTTTCACTTTACTGAGCGTACTCCAATGGAAGCAAAAAAATTTCTTGCGGAAAAAGGAATACCTATCCGTAATGTAAACATTCAGGCTACGAAATTTTGAACTCCTATCAGGCCACTGAGGTGAGATTAGTTTGTTTTGTAGCTGCCAACCCTTCACCTGTGGTTGTCTTAAATTTCTTTGAATTTTTGATCCGGTTTTGTCAATCAAAGTGGGCGATAGGACACGAAGTGTTACGTTACAGATATGAGACTTGCCCTCGTTAGTGATTTTAGGAGGTTCAACTAAGGTGCGCCAATGCGTGTAGTAATTCGAGCCGATGCGGCCTCTCATATTGGTGTTGGACACGTTATGCGATGCCTTACACTCGCTAATGGTTTGAGGGGAAAAGGGGCTAAGGTTTCCTTTGTTTGCAGACCTTTTTCTGGGCATATGGGAAAACGCATTTCTTCTGAGGGGCATTTACTGCAAATGTTGCCTCAGGCAACTCGGACTATTAAATCTGAGTCTGACCGGTTAAATGCCCCCCCTCATGCGAACTGGCTGGGAGAAAGCTGGGAGACTGATTTTGCTCAGACAAATGCCGTACTTGGAGAGCAGTTTTTTGATTGGTTAGTCGTAGATCATTACTCGCTGGATAGTAGATGGGAAAGTGCCATGCGCAAATTTTCCCACAAGATCATGGTGATCGATGACCTTGCTGACCGGATGCACGATTGTGACCTATTGTTAGATCAAACTTTTGGCCGCGGTGAAGAAGAATATACAAACCGGGTTCCGAAGAACTGCGTCCTGCTTACCGGATCAGATTATGCTTTGCTGGATCCTGAATTTTCAAAATTGCGCGAGTTTAGTCTTATCCGGCGGAATAGTTCTAAAATTGAACATTTGCTTATTAGCATGGGTGGTATTGACCAATCTAATGCTACAGGAAAGGTGCTTGAATCCCTGAGATATAGCTCGTTACCTAATAATTGTCGCATTACTATTGTGATGGGTGATGCTGCACCATCGTTAGATAACATACAATTACAGGCAGAAGGGCTGACTTGGCCGACTGAGTTAAAGGTGAATGTCACAAATATGGCTCAACTCATGACTTCTAGTGACTTGGCCATTGGTACTGCTGGAAGTACAGCCTGGGAAAGGTGCTGTTTAGGGTTGCCCTCTATTGTGGTTGTTCTGGCAGACAATCAGCGCAAAATAGGGCATGTGTTGGAGCAAGAAGGGGCTGTGATCCTAATTAAAGAGATATCTGATGTTGAAAAAGCTATTAGGTTATTGTGCGAGTCTGGTGACAAACTAAATGACCTGAGTCAGGCATCCAGAAAAATAACAGATGGGACTGGAGTTGAAAAGGTTGTGCTTTATATGGAGAAATTGTGTGTCGGAAAATAGGTCAATACAGGGTTTGGTTAGAGAGATGACGGAGCAAGATCTTGATCTGGTGCTTCAATGGAGAAACCATATTGATGTTCGTCGCTATATGTTTAACCAGAAAAAAATTGCTCTTGAAGAACATCGTAATTGGTTTGAGCGGGTGTCGCAAGATAGTAGCCGTCATCAACTTATTTTTGAAGTTAATAATGTGCCTTCAGGGGCGATCAACTTTAGCTTGCATGATTCTGCCACAAACGCTGATTGGGGGTTTTACCTTGCGCCTGATGCAGTAAAGGGTTCGGGTCATGAACTTGGATTGGTTGCGCTGGATTATGCTTTTAGCAAGCTTAGATTGCATAAAGTATGTGGGGAGGCCTTGGCTTTTAATGAGCGTTCGATAAACTTTCATCTTAGCCTTGGGTTTAAGAAGGAAGGTGTGTTGAGGGAGAATTGTTTTGATGGTAAGGTCTGCCACGATGTAGTTTGTTTTGGTTTGTTGGCTTTTGAGTGGAATCAGTATTGTCGAGAAAGTCATGACGAAAAATAATTATTCTTGTGTTTCTATTGATGGTCGACGGATAGCGATTGATGAGCCGCCTTATATTGTTGCAGAGATCTCCGCTAATCATAATGGCAGTATTGAAACAGCACGAAAAATTATTGAAGCAGCTAAACAGTCAGGAGCAGATGCTGTTAAGTTGCAAACCTATCGCCCTGACACCATAACAATTGACTGCGATCGGGAAGAATTTCGAATTCAGGGAGGATTATGGGATGGCAGAACACTATTCGACTTATATGAAGAAGCACATATCCCATGGGA
>JABJCF010000174.1 GCA_018665625.1 Nitrospina sp.
TGACAGTGATAGCCCACATCGGTATGAACCTGAAATGCAAAATCTATCGGAGTCGCATCATAAGGCAATTCAATAACCTCTCCCCCAGGGGTGAAAACAAAAACCTCGTGAGGAAAAAGATTAACTTTAAAAGCATTTAGAAACTCTTTTGGGTTCATCAAATCCTTCTGGTTCTCAAGCAAGTGGCGAACCCATAGGAGCTGGTTATTTATGCTCTTTTCATCCTGACTGTCACTCTCCTTGTACCGCCAATGAGCAGCAATTCCATCTTCACAAGTCTTATGCATTTCATCAGAACGAATCTGAACCTCTACCCTTTCCCCTCGTGGCCCAATCACGGTTGTATGGAGAGACTGGTATCTATTTGGTTTGGGCATCGCAATATAGTCTTTAAATTTACCGGGTATCGGTTTCCAAAGCGAATGCACCAGACCCAGAACGGAATAACAATTCTGCAACGAATCGGTCAGCACTCTTAAGCCCACCAGATCATAAACATCTTCAAAACCGATATTCTGATCCATCATTTTTTTATAAATGCTGAAGTAGTTTTTCGGTCTTCCAGCAATTTTCCCCTTAATATCAGCTGACTTTAATTCCTTTTCCAATCGTAAAATTGATTTTTCTACATACTTTTCACGGTACTCTTGCCCCTTGGCCACCTTTTCTTCAATAGCCCGGTATTCTTCAGGGTATAGATAACGAAAGGAATTATTTTCCAAATCAGTCTTGAGCCAACCAATTCCAAGACGGTTGGCAATGGGGGCATAGATATCCAGAGTTTCCCTTGCAATACGCCTTTGCCGCTCTTCTGAAAGCGATTCCAAGGTTTCTACATTATGAGCACGGTCGGCTAGCTTGATTAGAACAACTCGAATATCTTTTGCCATGGCAAAAATCATCTTTCGATAATTCTCTGCCTGATTTTCTTCACGGCTCGAAAAATTCATCTTGCTGATCTTGGTGACTCCATCCACCAACTGAAATATTTCTTCGCCAAACAGTTCTTGAATTTCTTCGGGAGTGGACAGGGTATCCTCAAGGGTATCGTGCAATAAAGCGGCCGCCAGAGTGTTCTCATCCATTTTCAGTTTAACGAGATTATGAGCCACTTCAATAGGATGCGAAATATAGTCTTCGCCCGACCTTCGGCTCTGCCCAAGATGGGCTTTGGCGGAATAGTCGTAAGCCTTTCGAACAATACCAATATCGGCATCAGGCAAATATTTTAAAAGCGCATCGGTAAGCTCTTGAACTCTCATAATTGAAAAATCCTTTGAAAAAGCAACCCAACAAAATTATATTTCCGGTTTACGAAGTTGCTGGCGCATAATCCCTTACTTTAAGCATACTTCCACAAATTTTTTCTGTCAATCAACAATCAAATCCTTGCCCCTATCTGTCGGGAAGGCTACTATTGGGCCATGAATTCGACTGGGTGGAAAAAACCATCGCTGGATGATCCCATCCAATTTATCAAAGGGGTCGGCCCAAAAAAAGCGCTCCTGCTGCAAAAGCTGCAACTGGCAGCTATTGAAGACTTCCTGTACTTCCTGCCGTTTCGTTATGAAGACAGGAGCCAGCTAAAAACAATCTCCACACTCATACCCGGAGAATTTTCAACTTTTATGGCCGAAGTACTCAATGCCGGTGTCATCTATATGGGACGGCGCAAAAGGGTCTTCGAAGTTATTTTTCAGGATGAAACAGGAACCACCCGCTCAAGATGGTTTCGTTTTAACGAAACCTACATGCTTGAGAAATTCAAAACCGGAGCCAAGCTCATTGTCTCGGGAAAACCCACAGTCAATAAAAGAAGCGGTGTAGAAATCGTCCACCCTGACACAGAACGTGTGACGGATGAAACAACGATCTCACTGGAAGCAGGAAAAATAGTTCCCGTCTACCATACCACTGATGGGCTGCACCAAAAATCCATGCGCAGCATCCTTAGCAATGTTCTCGATAAATATTTACCTTTGGTCGATGAGGTCATCCCTGAAGATATTTTACGTAGGCACAAACTTCTTGCCCGTAGCGAAGCATTTCAAAACGCACATTTTCCACCGTCGACGGACTTCATAGCAAAAGACCTGGATAATTTTAAAACCCCGGCACAAAAAAGGTTGATCTTCGAAGAATTGTTTCTTATTCAAACCGGGTTGGCTTTCAAGAAAAAGCACGCCGGAGAAATTAAAACAGGAATGGCATTTAAAACGCGGGGCCACCTGATCAAACAATTCATCAAACTCCTGCCGTTTCAATTGACAGCAGCACAAAAA
>JABJCF010000175.1 GCA_018665625.1 Nitrospina sp.
ACAGGCAAATGTTTCAAAAACCCCGGTGCTGGTTTAACTGTATCTAGGGACATGATTTCCCTCCATTTTCGTTGTTTATTAAATTATATATTTTTCGGTTTCAGATGAAACCGTAATTACAAATTATCAGCCGTGATATTAAGCAAACAAGACTGTACTCTTTAAAGCTTTAAATATTTTTAAAACAAGCTTCTTGTTCCTGTCTTCTCTCTTATTTCCTTAAGCCAATCAAGGATCAATTCAGTAGGCATAGTCATACCACCGAAAACTCTAGGGCCGTTATAAATTGTGGCCTTAGAGTGCCCATAAAGAGTTTGACATACTTCCTTATGCAGCCATCCTGCCTGATTAAACTCAGGCACCAAAATTATTTTAGCATGCTTGGCAGCAGCAATGACTTGCTTTGTTGGGAAAGGTCGAATAGTTTTGACTTTAATGAGGCCAACCTTTCTACCTTTTTCTTCTTCTTGACGAATAGCTTCTCGAGCTTGAGAAACACAAGCACCTGAAGCGATGATCATCTCCTCAGCATCTGGATTAATTACTTCAATCAAACCGCCAAGATATTTATCGAAATACTTTGCCGATCGCTCTACCGCAGAAAATACTTCTTGCTGCCAGCTTGCATGCATATGATAGCTAATAAAGTTACTTTTTTGAATTGGAGCATCACGAGATATTCGTGCTGGTGGGTTTTCATTGTCCATTGAAGGAACTGCATTTTTCCAACCATCTCGAGGTGGTATTTTATATTTTTTATCGCACATGGAAACATTGCCGCGGGCGTGGGTAACAAAGAAGCCATCCACCGATACGGTGCAGGGCAGGGTGACGTCTACCTGTTCGCTGACTATAAAAGCTATTAAGGGCCAATCAAAAAAATCTTGTTGGTTTTCTGCATGCATTACCAACATTCCAGTGTTGAGCAAAAAGGAAACCTCAATATTATCAGGCTGAATGGCAAGAGGTGTGTTTATAACTCTACACATATCAAGCATTACGATAGGAGTTCGTGCCCCGGGCCAAGAAGAAATGGCCTCCATACCTCTCATTAAACCAGGACCTGAGGTGGCTGTAAGGCTTCGTACGCCCGCACGAGATGCTCCACTGATTGCGCTCATGGTTCCTATCTCTTCTTCTGCTCGATAGTAATCTTTAATATACCCTTCATCATATAAATAGCCTGCCTGTTGCATTGTTTCAGACTGTGGTGTTATAGGATAAGCAATCGCCATATCTACATTACATCTACGAATAGATTCACGGGCGGCTTCACTTCCAGTCATGAATATTGTTTCCTTTGGTAGCTTTTGCATTTCTTCAAGAGAAATCACTTCCTGTAAATCTCCTGCAGGTACCCAGCCTTCAGGCTTTCCCGGAACATTCACATGCTTACTTGTGCTGTTTTCTTTTGCTTCGGCAGATTGGACTGACATCCTTACTTCTCCGTTTGTAAAAATTTAAATTCAATTGGGAATAAAAAAACCCCCATATTTAATAGTTATTTCAATTTTCTATTTTTAGAATTTCACTAATCCTTCACTGGATTAATTTAAAGCCAACAAGTTTGTCGACTGATTATCTAGAAGAAGTCAATAATAAAAGAGAAACCCCCACTTTGTCAAGGGTTAACGCTTTTAAATTAACCCTTAGTTTTTTTATTCTTTCTGGATAATCCCTTCTAATACGCCTAGTTCTTTGAAATAGTTGAAGGCTTTCTCAAGAAACTCGTTTAAGGAAGAGTCATTACGAAAAATAAGTGTTTTTTTGGCTAATTCGGTATCGTGGCAGACATCGAATTGAACAGCTTTTGTTTTATGGTATTTTATAATGTCAACTTCCCAATGAATTTGAGAAAGCTCTTCTTGCGGGCGACTTATGGCAGATAGGCCGTAGTGATTAACCTTATACAATAACTGCTGACCTCCCTCACCATCAGGGGAACTTCGAGAAAGATGGAGGTATTTTTGAATTAACATTGATAGAGCCTAATTTAAAGGAATTTATGATTAGTATATATGCATAGAGACTGTGAAAAATATCTTTAGTTATTTTATCAAATCAAGTAAATTAGGCAAACATGAATTATGCCATTAATTAAAATAGTTGTTTTTTATTTAAGGCAGTACTTTTGGATTGGTTCAAATATATGAAGAATTTGGAATTGAATGATCCGGTTGAGATTGAAGTTTTCTTGAGTAAAGTAAGTTTATCAGGTCCTGGGTTTAACTCTGATTGTCTGCTAATGGATGTCTATGAT
>JABJCF010000176.1 GCA_018665625.1 Nitrospina sp.
ATGAATGCCTTTAAAATAATTATTTTCTCCGGTAACTTGAGTAATTTTTCTTGATACGTTTATACCGATAACCTATCGTGATGACTGTTTTATCTTGGGCTACGATCAAATAGGCATTGGCCCATTTCTCTTTCCCTAGAAACCCTAGGGCTATTATCCCCGACATCAATTCCTGCTTGGTAGTTCCAGAACCGGCTGCGATAATTTTGCACCTGCCTCCTCCTGGATACTCATCGCCCACGCTAAAAATAAGGTCTATTACTGCTTTGGGTATAGCACGTTGCTTACATCGTCGTTTCGCATGTTTACTGTAGATCATGGCTCTAGACCTCCGACCTTGAATTTGTATGACAATATATTGGCTTTAATCGCAATGTTTTCAGAACGCGTCTGTATCTATTGCCATCTATAGTCCAACGTTTCAGATATAAGATTTATTCCCTGACTACTGAACTATTTTTCTGTGACCCTCAGGTCAATGTGCTTCTGCATTATTTTTATCGCCACTAGTCATGTCTATGGCGTACACGAGGAAGTATTTAGCTCGTTGGGAGGCACGAGCTGAGCAATAATTGCCAGCATTGTGAGAAATGCCTAACTGATGCGGAGCGTCACATCTTCGAAAAAAGAGATTACGAAACTTCGTCAAGCTTTCTGGAGACGGTCAGAGGAGAGATCGAAGATTTATAAGGTGAGCATTCAGAAATTTATATTCAAAACACTTGCTGTGCTAGAGTTGCACTGACCTTGCGACACTCGAGTAATTTGTATGGCCGAGAATGGGCATGCTATGGACCTAGCCCGCAAAAAATTGAATGGAGCCATTAGGTTTTGTGTGCTTTTTAGTGTTTTAGGCGATAGCCAAGCAAGTATTGAAATTGAAGGATCAAGGAGTTTGGAATAAAGCATCTCATTCATACGTTTTCAAAGGTTGCCCTATGAATATAGGCGATCAGCTCGTGGCTTTGTATCCAAAGATGGAGAGCTATGCCTACTCCCTGACTCAAAACAGAGACAATGCCGAAGATCTTGTGATGGAGGTAATCACCAGACTACTGAAAAGGCGGGATGCTATCCCTGCAGACGTTAACTTCGAAAGTTATGTGATCAGGTCTATAAAGAACCACTTTATTGATGAAACCCGAAAGAATAAACGTATGGTTAGTGATTTGGACGCAACCGGCAAATCATTGTTTGACGAAATTTCTGATGAGGGGTCAGAGGGTGTCATAACATCTGAAGTTGAGAAGGTAAGATTGATGCGGGCAATCGATTCATTGGGTCCTAATTGCCAGAATATACTTGTGCTAGTTGGGATCGGGTACAGCTATAAGGAAATTGCGGAAATCTCTGAAATTCCAATCGGAACTGTTATGAGCCGTATGGCCAGATGCCGGACAAGGCTCTCAGTTACTCTATCAGGAGCAACACATGAATAGAGATGAATTAACGGATGCCATCTTGGTTGCCTTTGTCGATGGACAATTGAGCGAAGAAGAAAGTGTGGAGATTCGTCAGATGGCCGAGAACAATCCAGATCTCCTGGGAAAAGTAGAAATGTTCACCACTACAGGGAGTACTCTAAAGAAGGAATTCGCTGTAGAGTCGGCTATTACAGCACCTCACATCGAAAGCAGAATTAGAGATATTGCACGAAAAACTCGGTTAGGAAAAGGCACAGCACCACCCGATACTCTTGCGGCTAGAGTTCTAAACGCTATTTCCTGGAAGTATCTTACATCAATGGGCTTATCCCTAGTCACCGGTGTTGCACTGTCATTTTTAGTGCTGGTACCTGCCCCGACATTTTATCAAGCACCACAGCAAAGTGTGCTCCGAGGGCTAGAAACTTGTAAAGCTAATTTTATATCGACTCAAATCACCCAAGGCGATAGTGTTGTTTGCGATGGAGGCACGCTGAAACCGAACTTGCGGTCTAATTTAATTTTGATGTTACCGATTAGCGGAAATCTGGAATTGTTTGAAATTAGAAATGGTTTGGAAACGCCAGTACTTTCTGAGCCGAACGTCATTGCGGGTAATCGTCTCACCATCCCTATGAAAGTCTATAATCAAGCGACCTTGTCTTTCAAGATTCAAATCAATAATGGAACTTCACATATATCGCACACGATTACCTTTAATATAGCGGATTGAAGTATTCTCACCCCTGCAGCACCCCACCGTCCCCCTACCCCACACTTAGGTTAAAAAAGGGAAATGGACAGAACGTTTAGATAGTGTCAGATCGAGCCTTAAAATAAATCCCAAACTCGAACTAAACTTGCTGATATATCGCAAAGACACTAATATCTTTCAACCTTATTCATAACAGAAGAAATTAATTAATATTCGATCCATTCGAGTTAAAAACATAAAAAATCGGTAAGGAGAAATACGATGCAACG
>JABJCF010000177.1 GCA_018665625.1 Nitrospina sp.
CCGAGGAAACTGCTGAATTGGTATCGCAAGAAACTTTTAAAGTCTAAACCGCTGCTTGCCAAAGATCTCGAACGTTATTTACTTCTGGTAGATGATTTGCCGGGGTTATCAGTAAAGTCGGTTTTAACGCCTTCAGAGCTGCAGCCCGGTGCCACCGATCTGACCTTAATCCTTGAAAACAAAAAATATAATGTGGGGGTGGGTTTTGACAATCGAGGTTCGAAGTTCAATGGCCCCATCCAATTTTCTGGCAACGGAAACACAAACTCTCTTTTGGGACTTTATGAACGTATAGGATTTCAAGGGGCGATTACGAAAAACCCTGACCAGCTTATGTTCTTGAGTGGATTTTATGAAATGCCGGTTTCTTCTGAAGGAACCAAGATTTACTTTTCTGGTGCGGTCAGCAAGTCTGAACCCGGGGATGATCTTGAGATTTTTGATGTCAAGGGCGATAGCACGACTTTCACGTTTAGGGCGACTCACCCCTTCATCCGTTCACGAGCCGAAAATTTAAATGCCTTTATTGGTTTTACCAGCAGGAACTCCACCACGGAGTTTTTGG
Source organism: Nitrospina sp. (assembly GCA_018665625.1). The sequence continues at coordinate 566 of JABJCF010000177.1, forward strand.
GGGACACAGATTCAAAAGATAAATTACGCATCGCAAATTTGGGATTGTCCTACGATTTTGTTGACAGTTATCGAGGCGTCAACCTGCTAAGCATTAACTGGAGCCAGGGGCTCGACTTGTTGGATGCCAGTGAACAAGGGGCATCCAAGCTTTCTCGCCCTGAGGGCACAAGTGCTTTTACAAAATTTTCTGGAGAAGCGCTTCGGTTGCAACAACTGGCTCCTTCCTGGATGTTGTTGGGCGCGATTTCCTGGCAATACTCGTTGGAAAAACTATTAGCCTCTGAAGAATTTGGAGTAGGTGGATCCCAGTTTGGGAGAGGTTTTGATTCTTCAGAAATAACCGGTGACCATGGGGTTGCTTTTAAGCTGGAATTGCAAAAAGCATTTCAAATTAAAAAACCGTATATGCAGGATATCCAAGCGTACACTTTTTTTGATTATGGGACGGTATGGAATCGCATTCAAACTTCCACCGGCTCAAGCAAGCAAGACCTAAGCTCTATCGGCTTGGGTTTTAGATTTAATGTGACAGACCATCTTTCCGGGTACTTGGAATTTGACAAACCTCTAAATCGAGAAGTCGCGGCAGAGGGAAATAAAGATCTACGAACATTTTTTAGTTTGTCAGCACATTTTTAGGGAAACAAATGAACGTTTTTAAGATGAACCAGATTGCATTTGGCCGGGAAACCCCCGGGGGAAAAGCTTCAATGCCTTTCTCTGGTGAGCAACCCACCGTTCGCCCGGGAAAAGTGTTTTCGACTTTGCGGAAGCCGGGCAATGCTGCGATCTTTCTGGTTTCGTTTTTGACCTATCTGATGGGTATCTTTCCTTCTATGGTTTTTGCGCTTCCAACAGACCCTATCGTTCAGTCTGGCTCGGTGACGATTGACACGGTCTCGCCCGAGAAAATGAATATTTATCAAAGTACTAACAAGGCCATTATCGATTGGAATAGTTTTAATATTGATACTACGGAGCATGTTGATTTTCAGTTGTCGCAGGGAGGGGTGACACTAAATCGGATAACGGGAAATGATCCTTCACAAATTTTAGGAAAGATGACTTCAAATGGGGATTTGTGGGTGGTCAATCCTAATGGAATTTTCTTTGGTAACAATGCGCAAGTGGATGTGCGTGGTCTTGTAGCCACTACCAGTAATATTACCAATTCAAATTTTTTGAGCGGGAATTATAATTTTGATATTCCTTCCAGTTTCTCAAACTCCATAGTCAATCAGGGAACGATAACTGCGGCTGAAGGTGGTTTGGTGGCGCTGGTGGCTCCCGGGGTGCAGAATATGGGCGTGATCAATGCCCGCCTTGGCAAAGTAAGCCTGGCTTCGGGTAAAACATTTACTTTGGATCTTTATGGCGATCAATTGATCAATCTGGGAATCGATAGCAAAGTGGTGGATCAGGTGACGGGAATGAATGGTGAGGCATTGTCTTCTCTTGTCACCAATAGTGGAAGCATATTTGCCGATGGTGGCGTAGTTCGGCTCGATGTCAATGCCGCACAGGATATCGTGGATCATGTAATAAATATGGATGGTGTGATTCAAGCCAGATCGGTGATGGAGAAGAATGGAAAAATTATTTTGATGGGTGGTGATGAAGGGGATGTGCATGTTTCTGGAACACTTGATGCTTCCGGCTATAACTCTGGAGAAACAGGGGGTGAGGTCAATGTTCTGGGTCATCTCGTTGGATTATACGGAACGGGTTTTATTGATGTGTCTGGTGACTCGGGAGGCGGCACGTTGTTGTTTGGCGGCGACTACCAGGGCAATGGCACGGTTCCCAATGCATTGGACACCTATATTGGACCGGACACACAGGTATTTGCTGATGCAGTAAATTATGGTGACGGCGGAAGAATTATTTTCTGGGCAGATCGTAGGATGCATTTTTTAGGCATCGTAAAGGGACGTGGTGGAAAATATTTTGGCGATGGCGGCTTCGTAGAAGTTTCCGGGAAAGAAGAACTGTATTTTGATGGTTCGGTTGATACCACCGCTGCAAACGGAAAAACGGGAACCCTTCTTCTTGATCCTGACACGATCACGATTGCAGATGGGTCTGGAACGACCTCAGCCAGTGGTGCTAATACCTTCGTTACCATACATGAAGCTACTCTCGAAGCTGTAGGCGCTACCACTAACATTATTCTTCAGGCCGACAATGAAATCATTATTTCAAATTTGTCCGATAATTTTCTTAGCTTGCAGCAGGGCACTGGAAATACCGTTACATTCAAAACTATAAAAAATTCTATCAGTAGAGACAATAACGGAAATATCACTTCGGCTGTTGGCGCAATTCGATTTCTGGGGGCTGATGACACTATCGTAACTCAGGGAGGCGATATAATCATCGAGGCGAGAGGTGATCTGGTAATAGCCGGTTTGACTTCGAATGGGGGAGACATTTCAGTAACGGGGAGAACTCTGAGTCTGGTTGGAAATGTTAATAGTGGCACAGGCAATGTGACTATTGGCTCTGAAACAAAAATTAATTTAGGCGGTAGCGCGTTATCAGGTTGTGGTGTTGGCTTTGCAAACTTGTGCGATATGTCCATCGAGCAATCTGAACTGGATCGTATTAGTGGTAATAAGCTCACCATTGGCGGAACCTTCAATGGCGATATCTTTGTTAATGGAGTCACTCTTACTTCTTTCAATGAAGGTGTGGTGTTGGATGTGAATACCCATGTCTCTGGTTCCGATGGGGCGATCGTATTTCAAGCAGACTCTTCGTTTTCTTCACTGGAAGCAAAAGCCGTAAATGGAATTACTCTTGATGCCAATGTCGATATCACTACCACTACCGGGGCTCTTAGTCTGAATGGAGATGCAGATAGTGGAGTGGATTCAATTGACCCAAAAGATAATATCACCTTCGCCAGTGGCGCTACTCTAACCAGCGCAACCTCTATAAGCTTAAGCGCTATAACAGGGGGCATGTCTGCGGCAGGCGGATTGACCTTGGTTGCCCCTACCAGCATCACCATGACAGGAAATTTAACAGCTGCTGGAACCGTTTCCCTGACAGCAAGTTCGGGAATTAATTTAAATGGCGGAATTACCACATCGTCAGGCAACTTGAGCATCAACGCAAACTCTTCAACACTAACGTTGGGAAGTGGAATCACCTTAAGCTCGGCGGGTGCCCTAACGCTTAGTGCGAGCAATACTTCGTCTTCGGGAACTCTGATTCTAACTTCGACCGGTTCAACAATAAATGTGGATAACGCCTTGGTCTCCGCTGGGGCTGTGACTATGACGGCCAATAGTGGTCTAACCCTCGGCAACAGTACTTTAACGGCATCTGGAAACATTAATTTGCAGGGTGGAACCTCTCTCTCTTTAGCGAGTGGGATGAATATCTCTGGAGGAAACATAACTTTAGGTGGAACTGCGATCACAGTTAACAATGGTGCTTTGACCCTTAGTTCAACGGGCAGTATCACGGCAAGTAATTTGCTGACTTCATTGACCACGGCCAGTTTAACTGCAAGCTCTGGCATTTCTATGGTGGGGCTTTCAGCAAATGGAACCGTGAGTCTCAACTCCGGTACAGGCACCACAACCATTACTGGCGCATTATCTACAACTAATAATGCTATTTCTATCACCGCAAGTGATTTGAGTTTGACGGGATCAATCAATGCAGGTACGAGCGCAACAACTATCAGCGTGTCAAATAGTGGAGCTCTTGGTTTGGGATTTACTTCTGGGTTTTCGGGGATGAATCTTAGCAATGCTGAGCTAGCCTTGATTACCGGCGACCTCAATTTGGTAAATAATAGCATTACCGTTCAAACGGGAACATCGGTGAACCTCACAGGCAAACTGGTTGTGGGTCAAAGTGGTGGAAGTATTACCGGACTGGGTGCAATGACTTTGGCGGCGTCTAATGGTCTGGCCATTGACAGTAGCATCACAGCGGTAGGCAATCTGGCTTTGGATGGGGATTCAAATAACTCGAGCGAAACAGGTGATGGAATAACTCTAGCTTCAGGTGTATCACTCACTTCATCAGGTGGGACCATTACATTGGATGCAACCAATGGCGGTATCACGGCGCCCGGTGCAATAACACTGGACGCTGCTGGTGTAATAAACCTCAATGATGATTTCACAGCGGCAGGAGCCATTGTAATTAAATCGAATGGGCTGACGATTGGCGGAACAACATTAAGCAGTGGTACCGCTTCAACAACGATTCAAACTGCCGTGGCAGGAACTACCATTGGTTTATGTGGTGCGGTCTGTGCGGGAAGTTTTGGTTTCAGTTTGACTTCTACAGAATTTGCGAAAATTACCGCAGGTAGCCTCATTATTGGTGATAGTACTAATGGAAATATCACCGTCGAAGGGGTGACCACAACCATTTTCGATGTAACTTTAAACGCTACCAATTCAGCAGGCCGCTCCGTTACTTTTAATACGGGCACTTCTAATTTTCAAGGTTTAACCGTGAATGCCAGTAACGGAATCCTGTTATCGGCGGGAGTGACGACTCAAGGTATCACCAGTTTTAATTCGGATACAGATGCTGAAACAAATATCGGCGGCGATTTTACGCTTGCTGCAAGCCAGGTGTTGAATACTACAAATAACACTTTATCTATTACCGCAAATGATTTGGCTTTAGGTGGGGGAAGTTCGATCTCATCGGGAACGGCAGGCACGACACTTCTTGCTGCTAAATCGGGTAGAACTATTGGATTAGAATCGGGGGCTGGGGATTTTGCAATTTCAAATATTGAGCTTGGTTTGATAACCGCCGCAAGCCTGACGATAGGTAACAGTTCTAACGGAACTATTACAGTAGGGGGTGTGACCTCCTTGACTACTCCTCTAACATTAAACGCAACCAGCACAGGAAGTGCGGTTAATTTTGCGACTGCAGCTTCAACAGGTCTGGGCAGTTTAACCATCAACGCTGGAACAGGAGGTGTTGATTTTGGTGTTGATGTCGCTACGACAGGATCTCTGACCGTAAACTCAGACGCAGCAATTGCAGGTGCTGGTATTTTAGCGGTCACAGGTACGGCGAGCTTCAATACAACGGGAACCAGCAACGCAACAGTAGTCAGTAACAGCGCACTTACATTGGGAACTTCCACCGTAGGCGGTGACCTCAGTGTGACGGTAGGGGGAACAAGCTCACTCAATGTCAATGGAGCCATTCAAGTTGGCGGCAACACAACCCTTCGAGCTAATGACGATATTATTTTTGCTGCCGCGGGAGACATCACCACCACCACTTCAGGAAACATTATTGTGACGGCTGATAATGATTCAGATAATAACGGATCAGGCGGTGCGATCACCATGGATGCAGGGACGATTTTTAATGCAGGAACTGGGACTCTGGCTTTATCGGCAGATGAAGATATAACTCTGGGTTTGCTCACAACTTCTAGCTCATCAAATGCGGATGTTACTTTGACTTCTACAAGCGGCGGTGTCCGTGATGGAGACACTTCCTCTTTGGATATCAGCATCGGTGGGCGACTGGTGGCAGATGTTGTAACAGGCTTTGGAACCCCGGATAATGCGATTGAAACGAACCTTACATCTGTTGACATTGATAACACCACATCAGGAGGTGTAAATATTTTTGAATTGGATGCAATCGACATATTCAAAATTGACAATGCCGGGACAGGTGATATTCAGGTTTCTTTTGTTGGATCTGCCACCAACCAACAAAATGCGGTCGCATTTTCAGGGTCGGTATCATTCATCCGGCGTGATACTGGGAACCTGCCAATAGGAGATACTGGTAAAACATTAAAGGAGCTAACAGATGAAAGGACGCTACAGTTCTTTACCATTTTTGAAAATATTGAACCTGCATTTTTACCTATTGACCGTGCACGCGATAATAACCCGGAGCTACCTCCTTTAGATATGTTCAGTGAGGCAAAAGTGCTGCTGGAGATCGATGAAGAAACCGCAGTGTATTTTGATGGATTAGAAAATCTTGAAAATGTTTGGGAGGGAACAGGCGTTGAGAATGCACAAATTGCGAAAAGAAAAAAATCGTCAAGACGAGTTCTTTCCAGACGACCCAAAACAACTTTCGAAAAAGAACAGGTCGCTGATATTTCTTTTAAAAAATCACCGAAGAATTCATCCGACTATTTTGAGGGTATTTCGGGGAGGAAGAAGGCTTCTTATCAATCTTCGTCTAAAAAATCCAAGGCACCGAAACCTTTATTTAGCCTGAGTAAGGCTGACTTTTTCAGTTTCCTTCCCTGATTATTTTTTCGAGAAGGTTTCGTGATTGTTCAGGTAATCAGCATCAACGACTGAGACTTTTCCATGTTTTGGGGTTTCCAGTTTATTTTGATAGAGGCTTTCATATTGTTTTCCCGTTTCTGGAAAGCTGGTTAATTCCAGGAGCCGGGTTTCCACCGGATCACGTCTTAAAAGTTTTAACGTTGCTTCTTCGGGTTTCAATTCAGGTTTAAGATTTTCTAGTGCAGCCAAAGGTTCTTCACCTTCTGCCATCCGTTGTTTGATCGCTTCTTCAATGGCTTCTTTTCTTTCCATATGCCGGTCGTGCGGAAAATCGGCTTGCGAAAAAATCATGAAATCGAGATTCAACCAATAGTTGTTAATGAAATCATCAAAATCAACCTCCACTCCATTACTCAGATGAATGTCTCTCGACTGGTCAGGCTTTTCACGAATAAGGCTGTTATAAACTTGAATAATATTGTGAACTGAATCGTATAAAACCGCCCAATGATAGCTGTTAGCCGTTTCATGAGTTCGAAACGAATCCATTGCTTTAACCAGAGTTACCAATGTGTAATGCAAGTCCTCCATTTTTAAAAATGCGGATGACCATGGAAACCTCTGGCGGTACCATTGGTCGACATCGGATGGATATTCCTGACGATTGCTATCTGCTGGTGGTCGATAATCGTTGTCGACGAAGTTTAGTATGTCGTCGACTTCTTTGTAAGCTAAGTCCAAGCCCGCCCTTATAACTGTGTATGGAAACAATTTTCTTTGATATTCCATATACACTTTTAGATTTGGAAGCTTGTCTTCCAACTCGTGGATGTGGTCTCTCTGACCAATGTCTTTAGAGAAAATTAACACTAATCGCCTCGTTAATGAAGGGTGGAATTTTTTACTTTGTGGGATCAAAACGTTGGGAAAACATTTTCATAATATTCTGTTTTTCCTCATCGCTCATGGATTCAATGGATTTTCGAATTTCCTGCATTTGCTCTGGGGTCATTTTCCCCATAGCTTCCTGGGCGGCTTCCTGAAATCCTTTCATATTGCCCGCGGCTCCTTTTACCCAGGAGAAATCATCTTTTGAAGAAGGGTCAGCGCTGGGTGGCTTGAAATCAATTTTCTCTCGAGATCGAAACTCAACGTGGTTGCCAATAATTTTCCCGAAAATTTGTTGCTCCTGCAAATTGTCCAACACATCGGACAGATTCGTCCCATGCGTTTTGCAGGCGTCATAAACAGGTTTAAACGGAAGCCGAACGATTTTCTCCGGGAATCCATTTTTTTTGATCGAATGTTTGATACTCTCTTCTGCTTGATTGGGTTCAGTCATTTTTTAATAAATCTGGGAAGTAATTTTTAATAACAATATTATCTGTCTCAGGTAATCGGGAATTATATCTATTGTAGTATAATCCTGAAAGCAAAATGCACTATTAATTTTTCAGATAGTGCATCCGAAAAACAAGTCAGAATATAACCAGAACAATGCTGAAAAAACCAAAACTTAGGAAAGAGACAGGAACTGTCTTGCGAATTGCCCTGGCTCAGATAAATCTGATTGTAGGCGATTTTGATTACAATGCCGACAAGATAAAAAAGCAATTAAAGCAAGCTAAGAAAATGGGTGCCGATGTTGTTCTTTTTCCTGAATTAGCGGTTACGGGCTATCCTCCAGAAGATTTGCTGCTCAAAGAAAGTTTCCTGGATCAAAGTCGTAAGGCTTTGGAGAAAATTGTACCGCATTCAAAAGGCCTGACAGTCATTGTGGGGTACGCAGAAAAAAAGGGTGGAAGGATTTATAATTCCGCCGCCTTACTTTGCGATGGCAAGCATGTAGGAACTTGTCGAAAAATGCTTCTTCCTAATTATGGAGTGTTCGATGAAAAAAGATATTTCCAGGAAGGAGATTCTCCTGTTCGATTTACATTAAAAGGCGCAACTCTGGGTATTACCATTTGCGAAGATATCTGGGAAGAGTCAGGTCCCGGAAAAAATCTGTGTGGCAAGGGGGGGGTGGATTTGCTTTTAAATATTTCCTCTTCTCCCTTTCATAAAGGAAAGGGAAACACTCGAAGGAAGATGATTCAGCAACGCGCGCGTAGTTATCGTTCGCATATCGCCTATGTCAATCTTGTGGGGGGACAAGATGAGTTGGTGTTCGATGGGCAAAGTCTATTGGTAAAACCCGATGGGAAAATCGTTGCTCAAGGGAATTCTTTTGCAGAAGAACTTATTATTTCTGACATTGTTTTAACCCCCAAACCGCAGAAAAAATTATCTTCTAAATCCAATATCCGTTCTTATCGCTTACCGGCGACCCTATTAAAAAATAAAAAATACCCTGCAATATCCGCTGCTGTTTACACCGAAAAACCTGAGGTGGAAGAGATTTGCTCGGCGTTGGTTTTAGGTACCCGTGACTATGTTTTAAAAAACGGATTTTCCAAAGTCGTGTTGGGTTTGAGCGGTGGCATCGATTCGGCGTTGACCGCAGTCATTGCTGCCAGGGCTTTAGGACCTCAAAACGTGGTGGGAGTTTTGATGCCATCCCCTTATTCTTCCGAAGGTAGTGTTCAGGACTCACTGGTTTTGGCGAAAAATCTGGGCATTGAGACTGTGACATTTCCAATCGAAAAAGTCATGAAAGCCTACGATCAGACTCTCGTTAAAGTATTTAAGGGAACAGAATACGGCTTAGCAGAAGAAAACCTTCAAGCCAGAATTAGAGGCAACCTTCTCATGGCGCTTTCCAATAAATTGGGGTGGATGGTTCTGGCAACGGGTAATAAAAGTGAGTACAGTGTTGGCTATTGCACTCTTTATGGCGATATGGCGGGTGGGTTTGCTGTTATTAAAGACGTGCCTAAAATCTGGGTTTATAAAGTTTCTCGTTGGGTCAATGATAAAGAAGAAATCATTCCTGAATCAATTATTACAAAAGCGCCTTCTGCGGAATTGCGACCCGATCAAAAAGATACCGACTCTTTACCTCCCTACGATTTGCTCGATCCAATTTTGTTGCAATACATTGAAGAAGATAAATCCGTGGAAGAGATCAAAGTTCCTGGTTTGTCGGCGGCCGATGTTAAGAGAGTGGCAAAACTAGTAGATGCCAGCGAATACAAACGTCGGCAGGGTCCGCCGGGAGTAAAAATTACTCCAAAAGCCTTCGGCAAGGATAGACGTTTGCCTATAACTACTGGCCGCAAAAACAAATAAAAACCTGCAATGAGAGCGAAGGGGGATTCATGCTGAGCTTGTAATATTTCACCGTAGTTTTTACCCGTGTCGGGCATGAAGATTTTGGTTGTGGGGCCTACCCCGCCTATCTGCTTCCCCCGCTAGGGGGTTTGCCTCCTCTGGCAGGGGGTGGTAGAATCGGCTGGAAAAATCAAATAAAAATCAATCCCATAATTGGGTTCTTAGATTCAAAGGGGAAATAGCTATGAAAAAAATTGGTGTTGTTCTTTCAGGGTGTGGCGTTTATGACGGGGCGGAAATTCACGAATCGGTTATAACTCTTTTAGCCATTGATCGGGCAGGCGCCAAAGCAGTATGCATGGCCCCCGATATCGATCAGTTTGATGTGATCAACCATCACAATGGGCAAGAAATGGTGGGAGAAAAGCGCAACGTGCTGGTGGAATCCGCTCGCATTGCCCGAGGAGAGATAAGGGATATTAATGCGGTCACTGCAAATGATATTGATGCATTGGTATTCCCCGGTGGATTTGGTGCGGCCAAGAATCTTTCAAGTTTTGCAGAAAAAGGCGATGAATGCGATGTGAACCCTGATGTAATGCGATTGGTCAAAGAGTTTGCCGCAAAACAAAAACCGCAAGCAGTTTTATGTATTGCCCCGGCGATGATGGCAAAAATTTATGAAAGTCAGGAATCCAAACCCACTTTGACAATTGGCAATGATAAAGAGGGTATTAGTATGATTGAAGCGATGGGGAGTCAGCATCAGGAATGTACGGCATCCGACTTTGTTATGGACGAAAAGAATAAGATTGTATCCACTCCTGCCTATATGGTTGGAAAAAGCATTTCCGAAGTGGCTGAAGGAATCGAAAAAACCATCAATAAACTTGTCAGCATGATTTAAGATTTCCCTTTCCTATGTGAAATCTGCAAATTTTGCGAATGGGGCAGTTTTTTGCCCCTATTCCAACCCTTTCCACAGCCTCTTTCTTCTTATAATTAAAGGATTTTCCCGATTTTCCCGTAAAGAAAGATTGGACCCTTGATATAATGGTGGCGAGTCGCCACTGACAATGAGCCCCTATGAAGATGGACTGAAATTATCCATAGATAAGGGTTCCAACTTGGGAAGAAAATGAGCGAATTTAAGAAAAAATTACTGATCACTGGCGGCGCAGGTTTTATCGGCAGTAATTTCATAAATTATATTCACCGCTGTTATCCCGATTATAAAATCCTGCTTCTCGATGCATTAACGTATGCGGGGAATCTGGATAATATTTCTTCTGCCTTAAAATCAAACTGCCATTTCGAATTTTTCCACGGCAACATCACCCATCCAGATATTGTCGGGAAACTGGTTGCTGAGGCAGACATTGTTGTTCACTTTGCTGCCGAGTCTCATGTCACCCGTTCGATTTATGACAATGCAATATTTTTTGAGACAGATGTTATTGGCACCCAAGTGGTTGCCAATGCTGCGGTAAATAATCCGGTAGAACTATTTGTCCATATTTCATCCTCTGAAGTTTATGGGACAGCTATATCTGATCCAATGGATGAAGAACACCCATTGAATCCGATGAGTCCTTACGCGGCAGCAAAGGCGGGGGCAGACAGATTGATTTATTCCTATATAAAAACTTACGATTTGCCAGCGGTGATCGTTCGGCCTTTTAATAACTACGGTCCCTGTCAACATCTGGAAAAAGCCATTCCCAACTTTATTGTCAGCGCGTTGCAGGATAAACCTCTAACTATTCATGGCGATGGCAATAGTTCTCGCGACTGGATGTTTGTCGAAGATACTTGCAGGGCGCTGGATAAAATTTTGCATGTGGATAGGGAAAAGGTAATGGGCCAGGTCATAAACCTTGGAACGGGTAACGATACCCGGGTTATTGATATCGGCCGCAAAGTTTTAGAAAAGCTAGGTAAACCGGAGAGTCTGCTCAATTACATCGAAGATCGTCCAGGCCAGGTTTCGCGGCATATTTCTTCAACAAAAATTTCCCATGACTTGCTCGATTGGAAAGCACAGGTAGACTTGGATGAAGGATTGGAGAAAACGGTTGAGTTTTATAAAAACAACCGCCAATGGTGGGAACGGTTTATTTGGATGAAAGAACTTTGGGGCTCGTGATTCAACCAACAGGAATTGAAACTATGCGCGTGACCATTCTTCAGCCCTCTTATTTGCCCTGGCTGGGATTTTTCGACCAAATGGATCGCTCGGACCAATTCGTTTTATATGATGATGTGCAATTTACCCGACGTGATTGGAGAAATAGAAATAAAGTTCGAATTCGTGAAGGTTCGGTTTGGTTGACGGTTCCCGTCATTCAAAAAAATAAATTCGAACAAAGTCTCCTTGAAACAAAAATCGATAATTCGACATCGTGGAAACGCAAGCATTTGGAAACAATTCGATGTCATTACTCTAAAGCACCTTTTTTTGATTTGTATTTCCCCTGGTGTGAGAAAATATTTAACAGTGAATGGGAGTTTTTATTAGACCTTTCTCTGGAGACCATAGAGTATTTAAGAGAACAATTAAAAATCGACACTCCTCTTCTCCGTTCGTCCGAGTTGGGTGGGGTGGGAAATAAAACACAAAGGCTGATTTCAATTTGC
>JABJCF010000178.1 GCA_018665625.1 Nitrospina sp.
AAAACCAAACTCACCCGATTCTTCCGGGTTCTTTTCTATGCCCGCAAATAATCTCGCTGTTAAAATCGCAACAGCCGCACAACTTGGGAGCATATAGCGGCTATGCTCGACTCGAAGCAGAGTAAACAAAATTAAGCATACAAGAATCCAGATGTAACAAAGTAAAACAGACTCATTATCTTCTTTAAAAAGCAGTTTTATATGCCTGCTGATATTTACCCTAAAATTACTAAATCGCTCCCTAAATTTTAGCCCCACTCCACTGGGAAAGCCCAAAACCCCAAATTGTTTTAAAGCCGCAAAAATAAAAAAGAGAGACCACGGAAGCTGATAACGAAATAAAACACCCACATAATAAAAACTGAACGGAGTATCGTGAACCAATCGGTTCTTTATCTCGTTACCTACAATATGGTTTTTAAATTCTTCTCCATGCATTACAAGCATGGCTGCAAACCAAGGAACAATTAGGACTAATAAAATGATAAGCCCTGGACCAACACGCAAATCTGCAAACCAGCTTTTCCTTTTAGTGGCTATTAAAAACCCTAAAGCCGTCAACCCGGGGATAAGAATTGCCGGCGGCCCTTTCACCATGAATCCCAACCCTAGTGACAAGTAAAATAGATAGGCATAAACATTTTTTTGAAAATTTGTTTGAAATAAAAGCACAAAAAAATATAGCGCCAGAAGAACAAAAAAACTCAACGCCATGTCTGTAGTAGACCATCTGGATATCTGAAAATGGAGGTAAATAGAGGGTAGTATAAATGTGCTGAACAAGCCCACTCGACTATCAAACAATCGGCATCCCAGCAAAAAAGCCAAACCCACACTCAAAACCCCAAGCAACACCGAAGGCAAACGCGCCGAGCCTAAACTAACACCAAAAACTTCATACGATGAAACAACCATCCAGTAATACAAAATGGGTTTTGCAAAACGCTTTTTCTCATGGTAGACAGGAGTAATATAATCCCCCGACTCAACCATGCGCAGGGATGATTCAACATAAAAATTTTCGTCTGCATGATAAGGTGGAACTTCGCCAAGTTTATAGGACAACACTAAAAAGCAAAAAATCATCCACAGGTATACAATAAGCTTCTCTGCTGGCTTGATAGGTGAAGAAATTGGAAGGCTTGGCATAGGCAGGAGCGAACTAAAAAATATACGGACTTTTACTCAATAAAAAAACGCAGTAAATCTGATAAATATTATACACTTAATCTAATTTTTACTTTTACTTTTTAGACTCAAATCATCCCAACCTGGGAACACTTGAAAATTATTTCGCTGGAGCAGCTCATTGCCTGAAGCAGATCAGAGTAAACTATCCTCAAAAAAATTATCCAGCCCGGCTGAACCCCGAATTGGCTCACATCATTTTTTTTTACTAGCCATCATTTTATGGATTTTTGGCGGTAATTTGGTATGGATGCTTCTAGATATTCGCCCCCCTTCCTACGATCAGGGGCTTCATCTATTCAGAACCTTTAATTTTTGGGAGGCCATGAGCTCCGGCTCAGAAGACTGGTGGCAGGATGTATTGAACGTGGAACCCTTTTACCCGCCCTTTTATCATTTATCATTAATTCCTCTATCTTTGATTTTCGGTTTTACTCTGGATACCGGGGTCATTGGGAATTCTTTTTATATGGTCATTATGGCATTGTCCATTTATGGCATTGGGAAGATTTTATATACGAGAAATGCTGGATTAATTGCGGCGTTTCTAGTCTCCTGCTATCCGCTAATTGTCAGTATGTCACGAGAATATGTAATCAGCGTAATGCTGACGTCTATGACAACTCTCGCCTATTACCTTTTTCTAAAATCAGAAAATTTCGAGAATAAAAAATACTCCATACTGTTTAGTTTCGTTTACGCCGTAGGGCTGATGGTCAAATGGACATTTTTCATATATACCCTGCCTGCAGTGCTGGCAGGGTTGTGGGGCGGGAAAATCGGCCTAAAAGATCGAATCAGCCAATCCGTTTATTATATTGGAATGATTGCTACGCTATTAATTGTTCCCTTTTGCATCCTCATTATTGATCAGCAGCGATGGATTCCCCTGACCCTGGAGTTCCTATTAATCTTGGCACTGGTCAAAAGTTTTCCCAAGGCATCCCTTTCCACACAGAAGGTCATAAACCTGATTTCGCTTGCATGCATATCGGTTTTGATTTGTTTTCCCTGGTATGCCCACAACCTGATTAACATCTTGATAGGAATGTCTAAATTTGCTTTTCCCGGTTATGCTTTAAAGTTTGATGCAAGCTTTGGTTTTCCTATTTGGGGGTATTATATTGTTGTAATAAAAAGTCCTGTTGGCTTACCTGTTAGGGTATTGAAAACACCTCTTGTGAGGCGTGTTCTTGCTGGCAATAAGGAGAAATTTAACTGTCCATATAGGTGCCTAAGAACCTGTAATCCGGCTAAAGCTCCTTTTTGTATTGCAAAGGCGCTATTGTCAACCTGGAGTGGGGATGTGGAAAATGGATTGTAT
>JABJCF010000179.1 GCA_018665625.1 Nitrospina sp.
GCTCCAACCGTTGTGCATTCTGCATCATTCCTAAAATGCGCGGACCCATGCGTAGCAGATCACCCGAATCCATTTTGGCCGAAGCAGAAAATCTAGCCCAAAGAGGGGTTAAAGAGTTCAACATAATTTCTCAAGACACAACAATGTATGGTTTCGACCTTGCCATGAAAAATGGTTTAGCGAGATTGCTAAAGGGAATGGCTAAGATTGATGGTGTTGAATGGATGAGGCTTTTATATTGTTATCCAACCTTTCTCAATTCAGATGTCATTGACTACATCGCTTCAGAAAAAAAAGTGTGTCGCTATATTGATGTACCTCTGCAGCACACTCACGATGAAATGTTGAAAAGCATGAAACGACAAGAAACCGAAGGCGGTGTCCGTAAAATGATTGATCAAATGCGCTTAAAAATTCCTGGAATTGCTTTGCGAACCACTTTCATCACTGGCTTTCCCGGTGAAACGGACGAACATTTTAAACATATGCTGCGCTTTATTTGCGAAATGCAATTTGACCATGTAGGCATTTTCACTTACTCGGATGAAGAAGGAACCACGGCTTTCGATTACCCCGATCGTGTTCCTAAAGAAGTCAAAGAAGAAAGAAAAAAGATTTTGATGGAATTTCAAAAAGAAATTGCGTTACGAAAAAACCAGGAAAAAGTCGGACAAATTGAATCGGTTCTTGTTGAGGGATTTGATGCACAGGAAAATTATATAATGACGGGCAGGTTGGCTTCTCAAGCTCCCGATATCGATGGCCAGGTTATTTTAGAAAAATGTGAAGCCGAACCTGGCGAGATTATCCCCATGCGTATCATAGCGACAGCCGACTATGATCTGGTTGCCGAACCCGTTTCTCAATCCGTCAAATTGACTGAATAAACCATCATGGCATTGAAACGTGTCGGTATACTGACAGGGGAGGAGATTGTTCCGGTCTCAATGCTGTCATTCGTACTGCTAAACGATCAGCAATTATCGAACATGAAGCCGAGGTGGTGGGTATTGAAAATGGCTTTGATGGATTGATTTTTAATCATCTTAGAATGCTCAGCATAGCCGACACGAAAGAGATCTTACCCTTAGGCAGTCCCATTTTGGGAACGACCAACAAGGGACATCCCTTCGAATACCGCGAGTTTGATAAAGAAGGTCGTGTCACCATTCAGGATTACTCAAAACAAACCATAGAAAATTTCAACAAACTGAAACTTGATTATCTTTTTGTCGTAGTAGGTGTACGGTATTAGCGCATACCCAACGAGGCGGAGCACCGTTAGCGTTTGACCGTGTTTTAGGAACTCGGCTGGGGACGTACGCGTTACAAGCCGCAGCAGGTCAAAAAATCGGAAACATGGTGGCGTTGCAGGGTCATGAAATTATTCACGTGCCTCTAAAATCTCTGGCAGGAATTGTGCGTCAGGTTCCACTTAATTCACAATTGATTCGTACCGCAGAATCCATTGGAGTTTGTTTGGGACATTACCTCACCCGGCGGCAAAAAGCCGATTCTTTTTTGGGGATGTGTTTTATTTATTCGCCTGAACCTCGGGTTTTCTGCCTTGCTCCATTGCTTGATAGATAACTTGAAACTTTTCCCAGACTTCTTCAACATTTGTGGCACCCTCCAAATAACTTACGACTGGGAAAAATGTTTTGTCGAGCTTATACGGCCCGACCAGATCGGGTCGACCGTTACCCACGTGCTGAAAAATTCCGATAGTTGGTGTACTGAGTGCATAGCCTATATGCATGGGGCCTGTATTATTTGAAACTAACATGCTGGCCTGACTCAATAGATAAGCGTAATTGACGATAGACATGTCAAAAGCAAAAAATATTCTATCGCTACCTGGAAGGTCGAGTGTTTTTAATATTTCCAATTCTTTTTTATTGCCACCAAAAACAATATTTAAAGAAGTTTCTTTCAATATCAAGTTTGCCAGATTGTAAAAATTTGTCGATTCCCACAATCGATCTGCTGAGCTGGCACCTATATGGCAAACCACGAAAGAGCCTTTCAATCTGTTCTTATCGGTATAATTTTTAAA
>JABJCF010000180.1 GCA_018665625.1 Nitrospina sp.
ATGAATGCCAAATTTCCTCGCGGCATAAGATGCTGCAGAGACAACACCTCTTCCTTCGACGCTTCCACCCACCACTACAGGTTTGTCTTTCAGAGACGGATCGAGCACTTCTTCTACAGACACGAAAAACGCATCCATATCGACATGTAAAATTTCGTTCACTTCAAACTCTTGTTTATTGATAGTTGATTATTTAGTGAACTTCCTTAAGACGCTGATGACCACGCCTTGGATGGCGAAGTCGCCTTCACGAACATAGATGGGCTTCATATCCGGGTGCGCAGGTTGCAATCGTATCCGACCGTTTTCGCGGTAAAATCGTTTCAAAGTTGCGCGATCGTTATCGATCAACGCCACCACGGTTTCTCCGTTTTCCGCCACGTCACGTTTTTCTACGATCACATAATCTCCGCTCTGGATATGGTCGTCGATCATCGAATTGCCTTTGACACGTAATACAAAAACATCTTTGTCCCCGCCATCGGGCAAGAGCTCGACCACTTCGCTTTGATCGAGAGCTTCTATCGGCTTGCCTGCAGCGATTTCTCCCAGTAGGGGATAGGACAAAGCATCGCCCGACTCGGGCACCACTTCAATAGCACGGCTCAAGTTTTGCTGTTTGCGGATCAGGCCCTTCTCTTCAAGATGTGAAAGGTGTTTGTGCACCGTTGCCGGAGAGCTGAGGTTGAACTGTTTGCCTATCTCGGCGATGCTCGGCGCATATCCCCGGCTACGAATATGGTCTTTGAGATACTCATAGATTTCTCGCTGACGCTTGGTGAGATGCATGTTTTAAACCTCCTCAATGATGCTTTAATTGTAGGCGAAAATTAAACGAAAATCAAGCGGCTAACCGCCGCAGGTAATGGAGTGAGAGTTGGCCCTTTAGCGGTAGCTCGCTAGTATTTCTTTCTACGTAATGACGTGGAAGAGAATAAGAATTTTTAAGGAGAAAAAGTGGTAAATAGGTAGATGATCTATTTGCAACATGGAGGAAGGTAAAAGTGGCTGAGTTTATCAGTTAGAAAAACTATTGAACGTCTACCGTGCATAAAGCTTGTCCGTTTCCAAACTTTTCATCGACTCCATTTCTGACCCTGTGAAGGATCCGAAGGCTTCCGTCAATAAATTCACAACTCAGACCTGAATAAAAATCAGGATTAATAATAGCAACATCATTGTGCAGCGTGACTAAATTAGCATTCAGGTTATCATAGACATCCTGATCCGGATCCGACTCCAAGAAGACAAATGTTGACAATCCTCTTTCGCAACTTATGGTGGAATAATTATTTGTCAATTCACAGGCTGCATAAAGGCCAAACCGAGTGCTATGAAAGTCCGCCAGCACTTGTCCCAATTGAACATTAGCTTGAGGATTGATCCTGAAAAAATTGCTGACGGGTAAGGGGTCATCATTTGCAGGGATGCCACACGTTACATCTCGAACTGCATTGACCTTGTTGTTGGGTCTGGGAATCACCCGGGTACTGCCATTGAAACTACATAATAGGTCGCGATAAAAAGGCGGTTGAACGGCGTACACTTGATTCTTTAGTTTGACCAAGTCTTTATTAAACTTCTCTTGCAACTCAGGGTACTGAGAGGTGCTGATCGAACACCGTACTCGCCCCAGGCCATATTTTTGATCTACTCCGCCAGAGGTGAAATGAGCAATTTGGGTAGTCCCGTCAATAAAGTCACAGCGAAGACCTGCGTAATAGACAGAATTTAAATTTACCACATCATTTTTCAGGTTGACTAAAGTCGCATCCAAGAAATCATAAATATCCTGATCATGATCTGATTCTAAAAATGCTATCGTAGTTGCCCCCATTTCGCAATCTACCTTGGAATCATTATTTGATAATAAGCAGGTTGCATGAACGCCCAATCGGGTACTTTTGAAATCTGCTGTCACTTGTTGCAGTTGAGTGTTTGCCTGAGTCTCGTCGGGAACTACTTCATCTTGCTCCTTAAGAGATAGGGTCATAGCACATTCTATCTCATCATTATTGACACTTTGGCAGGAAGCAGTTTTTCCAAGTCGGGACCTTTGAAAATCAGAGTTTGCTCGATCGACTCGGTTAGGGATTGTATAAGTTCCCGCAGCCAGGGGACCGTCACAATAAAAATTGGCTCTAGGGTAAGTTTTCCCTGCATTGTTTTCCAGAAAGTTTATGGGACCCAATCTACAATTGAGGTAGTGCAGGTTATTCAAAGTTGATTTTCGCACGGCTTCACGAATGATTCCCTCGTTGAGACTTTTATCGAAATGGCGCCAAGCCAAACTTTCATCTGAATGGTTACTAGCGGGACCCGTCAGAACACCTCGGCAACTGAACCGGGGGTTCAATTGCGAAGAAGCTACGGAACAATCGCTGGAATAGCCCAAGCGTGTTTTTCTGAATTCGGTTTCGATTGCAGCAATATCGTTTGAGTCCAACTCTTCCAGTATGGGTTCATCGGTCACAGGGTTGGTGAGCAAAGTTTTGGCAAGTTGCTCATCCAAATAGGTCTGATAAGCGGTTTCCAAGTTTGCATCGTTTTTCATTTGCGAAATCAGGGCATCATAACCCTCTAAATCCGATTCACGGATCAATCGAAAAACCTGGCGCAAGGTGGAAATATCATGTTCGTATAAATAATTAAAAAACAAAGATGCGAAACTGTAAAAAGTAAAATTTCCGTATGAAGCGGATAAAATTTCACTCACACTCATTCGAATATTACTTAAACGAGTCCGTCGGACCATATGTTCTCTTATTTTTATATTTTGATTATTGCTGCCGGTCAGAAACTCAGCCAGACCTTCATCAAACCAGGTCAGACGGCTGTTGCTGTAAAAAGGAGTCTGCCCAAAAATGCCGTTTATAGTGAAACGCCCTGCGAGATAGTGGACGAATTCGTGGCGAAGTAATTCCTCAAGGGTAAAAGTACTCTCCTGAGTTGTTCTTTGATAAGTGAAAAAAGTTCCATCTCCCTCAATATAAATTCCCCCATTGCTTGTGCCTAGGTTGAAGAGCAGGGGTTGATAGTCTTCATAGTCTTCACGAGACCCGTAAACAATCATTGTCAATACCCCGTTAGGGTCATTTGTTAGAGGAGTGATTGTTTCTGTGATGCGGTTGAATTGCCCCTGGACTTCTTTTATTGCGTGATAAAGCGTTTGAATGGTGTCGTAGTCGAGGGATGTTTTTATAACCAGAGCGCCATCATCAAAATAATAATTGTAGGGTAAAAGATCGGTCAATATTTCATCCTTCAACTCAGCGAAACAAACCGATTCTCCAGGGCGCGAGGTTTCGCAGTTATTGAATTGATCCAGAGCTTTTACGACCCATGTCCATCGCAAGCTCAATCGCGGTTGTGCATCCAAAGCATTAGTCAAGGCGGTGACTATAGCCGTGTCCATTGCAGGGTGGTGACCCAATAGCAGGCCTAGATCCCAAATTCCATTGATAGAAATATAATCATAAGTATCAGGAATGGTTGAGTTGGCTGCTAGATACTCTAATCGATCAATCAAATCCTGAGTCAGCTTTCCTGCCAGATCATGCGACTGTGCCCGGCTAATGGAAAAAAGAACACCATACTGTGTATTTCTTTGCCCAAAATCTGGAACCGTAGAAAACTGCTCAAAATAATCTTCAAATCTTTGAAGAATTTCTGTAAAGGTTGGAATATAACTTCCTGCAAGATTCGCTGCATCGATGGTTTGTGTCCATTCATTTAAAAATTCTGCAGCATCGTCATTATTCAAATAATCCGTAAACTTTACATTGGCAATCAAGCTTGCTGAAGTTGTAAGCAGTGCGGGTTCTATGCTTGACCCAAGCTGAATAGAGTCATAAAAGTTATGAAAAAAACCGAAATGCACAAAAAACATGAGCCCCAATACGCCGAGGTCATTGTTGGCCTGATAGCTGGGTGCCAGTGTCGTTAGCTCATTTAAAGCCGTTAACATATTCGCGTCGGAATAAACTAATCCGACACCCGTACTGTAAGTTCCTAAAAATCGCAGGCAATCGTAATCGCTGGCTTTCAAATAGTCGGTCAATGCGGTTCCCGTCA
>JABJCF010000181.1 GCA_018665625.1 Nitrospina sp.
AAAATCACAGGTGAAATGAAAGTAGCCGATGTGCTCGACCATTTTCCACAGGCTTTAGCCTTGTTTCTTGAAAGTGGATTTAAATCTTTAGCGAATCCAGCAGCTCGTCAGACTTTCGCGAAGGTAGTGAGTATCGAAAAAGCCTGCGACAAACACGGTGTTAACACCACGACATTTTTGGATAAGTTGAACAGCGAATTGTTCAAAGATGACTCATCTGCTCCTATTCAGACCGAAAGTTCTGGTCCCGGAAAGGAAATCAAACATGGAGAAATGTGTCAGGCTGACACATGGGTTGGGAGTTTGATCAAGGCTTATCCAACAACTAAAAAAGTGTTTGAATCTAATTATGGTGAAGGCTGCTTTTCTTGTCCCGGGCAGGCATTCGAAACCGTAGAGCAGACCGCTAGTATGCATAATATTGATCCCGAAAAGATTCTAGCCGAGATAAACGCAGAGATTGGTAAAGACATAAAACCTTCCTAGTCCCGTGCCTTCCAGGAAAAACGAATTTAAAGAATACGTTCTCGATCAACTCCGATTGCTAAATTACGTGGAATGCAAGCCTATGTTTGGCGGATTCGGTCTTTATTGCCGGGGAATATTTTTTGGCATCATTGCCGATGGTGGTGTTTATTTTAAGACTGATTTGTCAACTGTCGACTCCTATAAAGAGAGAGGCATGAAGCCTTTCAAACCTTCTGCAAAACAAACCTTGAAAAATTATTACGAGCTCCCTCCTGAAATTCTGGAAGATGAACAGCAAATCGCTGAATGGGCTGAAATCAGTATTCGCTTATAAATAAACATCCCCGGCAATTAATTATTGGCTACGAGGCCTATTTTGTTTGGCCTCTTGCCAGTACTGTTCCAATTCTTCTAGCGGCGTTTCTTTTAGGGTTTTGCCGCGTTTGGCAACTTCGGATTCAATATGCTGAAACCGTTTTATGAATTTGTTGTTCGTTGCTCTCAAGGCTTCCTCGGCGTCTATACCTTTAAACTTTGCGATATTGACGAGAACAAAAAGCATGTCTCCCATTTCGGAGGCCATATCCGTTTCTTTGCCAGATAAAACAGCTTCTTTAAACTCTGCGACTTCTTCATCCAGCTTGTCAAACACTGCGCTGATTTGGTCCCAGTCGAATCCATGCTTGGCTGCTTTTTTTTGCAGTTTTTGCGCACGCATCAACCCAGGTAAGTGAGAAGGAATTCCGTCCAGCACGGATTCTCTGTCTGCTTTTCCTTTTTCTTTGCTTTTGATTTCTTCCCATTGAGTGACCACTTCCTCGGGCGTTTCCAGGTTTACTTCCTTGAATACATGAGGATGCCGATGCACCATCTTGTCGCTGATGGATTGTATGACATCGGTTATGCTGAACTCTTTTTTGTTTTCTGAAATTTTAGCGTGAAATAAAATTTGGTAGAGCAAGTCTCCCAGCTCTTCTTTTATTTCTTCTGGATTGTTTCCGTCCAAAGCTTCGAGGGTTTCGTAGGCT
Organism: Nitrospina sp.; assembly: GCA_018665625.1. Next base: position 1,497 of record JABJCF010000181.1, read on the forward strand.
TCTTCTACTAAATAGGGTTTCAGGGTTTCTCTGGTTTGTACTTTATCCCAGGGGCAGCCGTTTTCACCCATCAGAGTGTCAACGATTTCAGTTAATTTTTTAAATGCGGTGTCCATTTTTATGCCATGAATTTGAGGATGACCGAATCAGCGAGAAATAACCCTTTTCTCGAGAGTGCGATTCGGTTCTGGTTTAAGGTGATGAGCTCTTGACTGAGTAAAGATTCGATAGCATTTCCATAAACTTTTTGGAAAGAAACCTGGAATCGATTCTCAAACACATCTATAGAAATTCCTTTAAGGAGACGTAGCCCTAGCATCAGGGTTTCTCCCATTGCCTCTAAAGGTTCGAGTCGCTCTTTGGTTTCGATTGCAGTTTCATTCGCTACAATTTCACGAATGTATATCGAAGGCAAGTTTATGTTTTTGAATCTCTCTCCATTGAGATAAGAAGATGCGCCGGCACCGACCCCTAAATACTCGCCGTTATTCCAATAGTTAATATTGTGTTGTGATTCCATGCCAGGTTTGGAAAAATTTGAAATTTCATACTGCGAATATTCGGCATCTTCAAGAACTTGAATTGTAGTTTTATACATTTCCAGTTGTCTGTCTTCATGCGGCAGGATGAGTTTGCCTTTTTCGTGGAGCTTAAAGAATGCGGTCGCAGGTTCAATGGTAAGGTTATAAGTAGAAAGGTGTTCGGGTTTTTTTGCTATCGCCTGTTTCAAATGCGATTTCCATTTTTCCAGGGTTTGATCGGGCAGGGCGAACATGAGGTCCATTGACAGGTTTTCAAATTTTGCCGACCGCGCCCGTTGTACGGTTGAATGGATTTCTTCTTCGTTATGCACCCTTTCCAGCAATTGCAGTTCTTTTTCATCGAACGATTGCACGCCAATACTGATACGATTGTATCCTGCGGCGCGAATTTCCTGCAGAGTTTGTAATTTAATGGTAGCGGGGTTGGCCTCGATAGTGATTTCGCAATCGGGAGTCAGATTGAAGTTTTGCCAAACTTTGTCGAGAATCTTTTTCAACTGAGCAGGTGGAAGGATTGTAGGTGTTCCCCCTCCCAAAAAGACCGTAGGAACAGTATATTTTTTTAAGGTTTCGGAGTAATATTCGAGCTCTTTCAGTAATGCATCCACGTAGTGAGAAGACTCTTTAGAGTTCTCGGGATGAGAATTGAAATCGCAGTAGCCACATTTATGCAGGCAGTATGGAATGTGGAGGTATATTCCCAAGTTCATGGTAATATCATAACGAAAAAAGATGCGATTTTGAAATTGGATTTGATCTTACATAGGAATGTGGTATTTGTGGAAAATTTGTTAACTAAAATGCGTTGCTGCTTGTGAACCCGCCTAATTCTTTCAGGTCGGGTTATGCCAGTATCATTGGCCGGCCCAATGTGGGCAAGTCTACCTTGCTGAACCGATTGGTGGCACAAAAAGTTGCAGCTACATCCAACCGGCCCCAGACCACCCGAAATAATATTACAGGGGTGGTGCATCTTCCAAATGCTCAAATCATTCTTGTTGATACACCAGGGATTCATTCCTCGAAAAGAGCATTGAACGAGATGATGGTGAAGGCTTCGTTGAGCACTTTCTCGGATGTCGACCTTATCCTGATATTGATAGATGCATTAGAGGGATTTATAGAGGAAGATGAATTTGTTTTGAAATCTTTGGAGCATACTCAGGCTCCTAAAATCCTGGTAATTAACAAAATTGATCTGATAGAAAAACCGAACCTTCTTACCTTGATTTCCGAGGCTCATGGTAGATCTATTTTTAAGGAGATAATACCCGTATCTGCATTGAAAGATGATGGTATGGAACCTCTGAAAAATTTGATTGTTGGATATCTGCCAGAGGGCCCGGAATATTTCCCAAAAGACATGATTACAGACTGCACGGAGACTTTTTTATTGGGAGAGATAATTAGAGAAAAGGTCTTGAGTCTTACACGGTTTGAAGTCCCTCATTCTGTGGCGGTTGTTGTAGAAAATATGGAAGAGCAAGTGAATGGTGTGGTGAAAATCGATGCAACTCTTTATACAGAAAAGGCTTCCCAGAAGAAAATTTTGATAGGGCAGGAGGGCGCGATGCTAAAGAGCATCGGGCGTATTGCAAGAATAGAAATTGAGAATCGTTTAGGTGCAAAAGTGTATCTAAAGTTATTTATAAAGGTAAAAGCAAACTGGCGAGACCAGAAACAAACCATAAAAGAATTCGTTTATCCTAATGATTCACTATAAAACTGAAGAAGAAATTAAAATAATGAAAGAATCCTGCCAGCTTGCGGCAGAAGTTCTGGTGATGGTTGAACCCTATGTGAAGCCTGGGGTGACGACTGAGAGGTTGGATCAGATATGCCACGATTATATTGTTTCCAAAGGGGCTGTTCCGTCTCCTCTTAATTATCGTGGGTTTCCTAAAAGCATTTGCTCGTCGGTTAACGAAGAAATATGTCATGGTATCCCATCCGATCGGAAACTGCGAAATGGAGACATAGTAAATTTGGATATCACCACCTATTTAAAAGGTTTTCATGGCGACACCAGTCGTACATTTTTTGTAGGTTCACCCAGGAAAAAAGCCGAAAAACTGGTGGAAGTTTGTAAAGAAGCACTACAGCGAGGGATTGAAGTGGTGAAACCCGGTGCAAATCTCGGGG